>CAZUZJ010000216.1:0-4651 GCA_964624225.1 uncultured Desulfobulbia bacterium
ACCCCGGGGGCGGCGGACCGATTGGTTCCGGCGCAGGAAACAAGCAGGGACGACAGCAGAAGCAGGGAGAGAAGGATCCATCTTTTCATGTTGTGCCCTCCAGGGGATTGTCCAGAATCAGCTCTCCGCCAACCTGCGACGGAGGGGAAGCTGACGGACAGAGTACCCGGTTCCGGCGGCAAGCTCCAGGATTTTTCTGGGGCCGGATCGTTCCCTGCGGCTGTTCAGACCGACTGTCGCCCGTCAGAGAGAGACTGGTCCGGCCGCTGCGGTGGCCTTACACCTTCTCCAGGATGACAACCCCATAATCAGGGATCTGCAGCCAGCTTGTCCGGTGGAGGCGGGCGTCGCGACCGCCGTTGCTGTGTTCGCCTTCTCCTTCGACAGCAAATGCTGGCCAGGTGGAGTTCCACAGCTCCTTGTAAAGGACGGACGGGAGATTCAGTTCGGCAAGCGGCCGCCAGCAGGCCCAGGGGCCAAAATTGAGGACAACGAAAAATTCCTGTCCCTGGCCCCGTGAGAAGGCAAGGATGTCGCCCGCCGCCCAGTGCACCGCCAGCGGTGCCGGCCCCTGGATCTTGGCATTGCCGCGTCGTAACTCGCACAGCACGTTCCACCAGGCCCGCACCCTGATCCGGAAATCATCCGTCAGATAGCTGTCGAGATCAAGCGCCGTCGCCCCGGCAAAGGTGAACTGGGCGGACTCGCCTGACTCCGCTCCCATGAACCAGAGGGGGATGCCGCGCGCCAGCAGGGTTGCCGCGGCCGCGACCTTGTTGCGGCGCAGTCCTTGCCCGTAGCCGCCGACATTGGCGATCCGGTCATTGACGTTGCCCACCTCGTCATGACTCTCGGGATAGTTGGTGGCCTCATACCACTGATCGCACCTGGTGTGGGTGACCTTGATCGCCTCGGCCAGCGGCGTCATCACCTGGGCACCCCGGCAGGCATCCACCAGCCTGTCGTGGAAGTCGTCGCACCACTGGCTGTCCATGGGACCGCCGTACCGGGTCAATGGCCATTCGTTGGGCAGATGCTCGGCAACCAGCAGGCAGTGCGGGTCGAGACCGTGCAGGGCGGCCCGCAGCTTGTGGAGAAAGTCCCAGCCGCCGCCTGAGCCCGCCCGGGTGACATGCCCTCCTTGCTGGTGCGAGTGGACGATGGTGTGGGTGTGGTCAAGGCGAAAGCCGTCTACCCGGAAGGCGCGGCGCAGGTAAAGGAGATTCTGTTCAAAGAAGTGGATCACCTGGGGATGATCGAAGTTGATCATCGCCCCCCAGCTCGTATCTCCGTCAAAAAAACTCTCCCGGGCCACCGACCAGAGGACGTTGTCCGCGGTGCCGGCATGGTTGAACACCACATCGAGCAGAACGGCCAGACCGTGGGCATGGCAGGTATCGACCAGGTTTTTCAGCTCCTCCGGGCCACCGTAGGCAGCCTCCACCGCATAGTAAAAGGCGGGGCCGTAGCCCCAGGAATCATCACCGGCAAACTCATTGACCGGCATGAGCTGAACCGCCGTGACCCCCAGCTGACGGAGGTAACCGCTCTGGTGCGCGATCTCTGCGGCGATCCGGCCCAGGGGAGACATCGTTTGGCCGGCGAACCGTTGTGAAAAACGCTTGGGATGAAGCTGGTAAATGATCAGGTATTCGCGACCAGGTGTTTGCCAGCCTTCGCTGCGCCACTGGTAACGCTGATGATTGGTGAGCCGCGACGCGCTCTCCGGCGCCGAGTTTTCGACCCAGTCGGCGGCCGGATCCTGCCGCTGGAGCAGGCCATTGAGGAGAAATTTGTAAAAAACGCCGTGATAGTCGGCACGGCCAAGCGACTGCAGCAGCTCAGCCACCGGGATGCGCGCCCACCAGTAGGCGCCGTCGCGGCTGGAACGCATCGGCATTGGACGGGAAAGCCAGGCGGTCCATTCGCCGATGACCTCTGCGGTGGTTGCCTGGGGAGCGTGCAGCGCGAAACGGATCTCGCCGTCGCGTTCCCAGACCCCCGGTCGTTCGATGGGGAAGGGGGGATCCTGGAAGAGGTCGGCTGCCGGTGGTTCCCGGAGGGGATCAGCGCGGTCGAGGACCACGAAGAGTCGCGTTGTTGCCGTGGCTGCCGGCGGCACCTTCACCGTATGGCGGGGGATGGCCTCGGCTGTCTCCCCGGAGCGGAAGCGAAAGGAGGTCACCACCCCGGGGTAGGTGGAGAAGGTCCAGATCCCATCGGTGCCGGGCCGCAGGCCCCGGGCGAGGTGGGCACGGGCATGGTTCACCCAGACATCGAGGAGCAGCGATTCGCCAAGCTGACAGGCAGGGGGACGATCGGCAACCGTGACGGCGACCACCCGGTCCGCAACCGGCGCCCGCTCAAAGAGCTGGTGATCACCCTCAAGGGTCCAGACCGCTTTCGCATCATCGAGGATAATCGTCCGCTGCGCCTCGTTGTTCTCCCACTCCCGACCCTCGCCGGCTGAAGAGGACCGAAAGAAGGTGAAACCGTAAGGTCTCCCCGTGTACAGCTCGCAGCGGTACCGGAAAACGCCTTCCCCTTGCGCCTCACCTGCAATATCCACGGCAAAGTCCGAATCAGCCTGCCAGAGGTGCATCTCCGGCCTTGATGCGGTTGTGTCCGGGCTGACGAGGGAAACGGTGAGGTGCCGGCGGGCTGGTCGGCTGGAGGCGAGATGGGCGGTCTGGCTGTGGACCCAGACCTCCGTCCCGTCGTGGGCATTCCAGAGCTTGTTGGCGTAATCCGGTTCAAAGGCGCCGTTTTTGTCGACAAATGTAAAGGCGAAGAGGTGACGATGCCGCCCGGTCAGGGAGAGGCGAAAGATCGGCCCGTCCTCGTCTTCCCCCACCGCCGGATGAGAAGTGCCGGGGCTGCCCGGCGTCCACAGAAACAATGAACCGCCGCGATATTTCCGGGCGGTGATCAGATGGATCACCACCTCGTCATGGCCCGCGGTAAAGGGATCCCGGGTCAAAACGCGGTTCGTGCCCTGCACCAGCCAGACATCGGCCGGGAAGCGGTACTGGTCTTGGCGGGGCAGGCGGCGATTGTGGTCGTCTTTTTCCCATTCGTCCCCTGCGAAGAGCTTAAAGTGGACATTTTCATGGATCTGGTGATCCAGTTCGCCGCGAAATACGGAAAAACCCTGTTCATCGCACTCCAAGGCGGATAATCGGAGCTGCAGCGGCAAGTTTGCCCGCCAGAGAAAGAGGCGCGGTGCCGGCAGATCGGTCAGGGCATGGAAGGCAGGCATGGATTTGTCCCCCGTGGGTTGTGGGAGAATGCTCAGCGGCGGATGAGCAGCTCCCCTCCGGTCAGTTTGTGCAGTGCCCTTTCATCGAGGGCGACCTGCAGGATGGCGAGTTTTTCCTGCAGGCGAAGCAGGCGGTCCGGCGCCGTGCCGTCAAGCTGGCGTAGCACCTCCTCGCTGAACGGGTCGAGCCTGAGGATGGCGCTCAGCGAATGATCAGCCATGGCGGCCAGCGGCGTCAGGTCGGCGTCAATGGTCAGAACGAGCCCGGCCTTGGCGCGAAATTCCATCATCCTGACCTGCGGGATGTGGGCAGGAGCAGGAGACGGCGCGGCGGCGGCAAGGTCGGCAATGGTCATGATGCCGGCCCGGTTCAGGACTGCGCCATAGACCTCGCCGACCCCGTCGATGGCGCGGACCGGCAGATGGGCGCCGAAGGTGCCAGCGGTCGACAACAGCGGGGCCGGGCCCTGGCGAAAATCAAGGCGCAGGGTGCGGTGGAGGGTGAGTCCGGCGGCAAGATCAATGCGGGGATGGATGACGTGGTTGATCAGGATGCCGCTGTTGGCGGCAGCGGTGGCGTTGCCGCCGAACAGGCCGAATTCCCGCAGGGCTTGGGGGGTGGTGCCGGCAAAGTCCTCCCGGGCAAGGCGGATTTCGATGGCGAGTCTGGCGGTCGGGCTGCTGGCTGGTCGGTCCGCCTCGTCAAGAAAAACGATAGAGTCGGCCGGCAGGGGCCGCCGCATGAGTTCGCGGGCCAGTCGGGTGGCGGCTGGATTGGGAGTGGTTGCCTCACCGTCCCAGCTTTTCATTCCTTCCCCCACCGCGACAAAGATGATGCCGGTCAGATTGCCGCCGCCCCGGATCAGGGACGCAAGCAGCACGCCGCAGCCGTTCATGATGCGGTTGGGTCGCCAGCCTCCATCGATGGGGAGGCGGTCGCTTGCCAGTAACCGGTCGTGATAGTATCCGTGGATGGTGATCGGCATCAGCGTGTGAGAGGTTTTGTGTTCACTCTGCAGCAACTGCAAACAGCAGCCGCCCCGGCCATAGTGTTTTTTTTTCCTTTCAACAACCGTCCTCCGGCTGGAGCGCCGGCGCTTTCCACCTTCGGGAGATCCGGGGGCAATGGCACTCGCTTCTGCCGGTAACCCCCATCCTTCCCTAACCTTCGTTGGTGCGGCGGTCCGCCTTTTCCCCCTGGCTGCGCGGTGCGGCCAGAGGCGGCGCCCCATCCGGAGAACGGTTGTTTTTTGTAAGTACGTGAAGTGGCGGTACTTATCTGATCAGATACCACCTTTAATTTTAGGCACTTTAGGCACTTTAGGCATTTTAGTACTTAAAGTACTTCAAGTGCCTAAAGTACTTGAAGTGGCGGTACTTGTCTGATCAGAT
>CAZUZJ010000217.1:0-4636 GCA_964624225.1 uncultured Desulfobulbia bacterium
GCGCCGCCACCGAGGAACTGAAGGAGCGGCTCTGCACCGTCCTTCAGCAGGCGCGGGAGGTCTTTGCCGGTCGGCAGGAGGGCGGGGAGGGAATCTTCGCGGCCCTGAAGGCGAACCCGGCCATTCTCCTTGCCGACAAGGAGGAGCGGGTGCGGCGGGCGCTGCGCGACTTCGACGAGGCCGCCATCTATACGATCCACGGTTTCTGCCAGCGCCAGCTGGTCGATCACGCCTTTGCCAGCGGCTCGCTCTACGACAGCGCCATTGTCACCGATCTCTCCGAACTGGTCATGGATTGCCTGCGCGATTTCTGGCGCTGCCATGTCTACGACGAATCGCCCCATGTGCTGGCCGCGTTGCCTCATTTCCGGCTTGGCGAGTTTTTTCGACTGTACGGGATCAAGGATCGCAATCCGGCCCTGGTGGTTGCCGGCGGTGCGCCGCCGCCGGAGCGGGCGGCGATCGACGGCGCCCATGCCGGGCTGGTCGCCCTCTGTCGAGACCTGCGTGATCAGTGGCCGGCGGACGAGGGGGAGGCGGTGGCCTGGTTGGCGCTTGATCGCAAACTGCTGGATGGCCGCGCCTACCGGCGCGATGTGGTCGAAAAGGCGGCGCAGGCCATCTCCGCCTTTGTCCGGGGGGAGGCGGAGATCATCGATGAGCCGACCTGCCAGGCCTTGGGGCTTTTTTCCACCGACCGGTTGCACGCCAAGGCCCGCAAGCCCGGCGTCATTCCCGTCCATCCCTTTTTCGACCTGGCGGCGGCGCTGATCCGGGCGGCGGATGCCTTTCGCTCCCTCTGTGGGGCCCGCCTTCTCTTTCTGCAGGAACGGATGTTCTCCTTTGTCGAGCAGCGGCTGACGGAACGGAAAAAAAAGGAGAATATCCTGACATTCAATGATTTTCTCGTCCGCCTCCGCGACCGCCTCACCCGGCAGCCGGACAGCGGTGGCGGGGCGTTGGGCGAAGCGATCCGTTCCCGCTACGAGGCGGCCCTCATCGACGAGTTTCAGGATACCGATCCCCTCCAGTACGCTATTTTCAGCACCCTGTTTGCCGGCCGGCGCATTCTCTTTCTCATCGGTGACCCGAAGCAGGCGATCTACAGCTTCCGCGGCGCCGATGTTTATGCCTACCTGCAGGCCGCGGCCCGGGTTGACCGGCGTTACACCCTGCCGACCAACTATCGTTCCGATCCCCTGCTGGTGCAAGGGGTCAACGCCGTTTTTGCCGGACGCCCGGACGGCAATCCCTTTGCCGAGCCGCAGATTGGTTTTACCCCGGTGAAAGCGGCCCTTTCCTCCTCGCCGCTCGTTATTGTCGGCGAGGAGGAAAGGCCGCCGCTCGTCATCTGGAGCGGCGACCAGGAGAGCGCTGGCGAGGAAAAGCTGTCAACGACCCGGGCCGCTGAGCTGGTCAACCGGGCGATCCTTGCCGAAATCCACCGGCTCCTCACCCTGGCCGGCCGGGGATGGGCATCGCTGCGGTTGTCCGACGGCACGGCGCGACCTCTGCGGCCATCCGATTTCGCCGTGCTGGTCCGCAGCAGAAGGCAGATGGAACCGGTGCAGAAGCTCCTGATCCGGCACGGCATTCCGGCGGTGGTGTCCGGCTCGGCCAGCGTTTTTGATACAGAGGAGGCGGCGGCCATGGAGCTCTTGCTGGCCGGGATTGCCGCGCCGGGGCGGCTGGCTGCCCTCTGCGGCGCCCTGGCCACCCCGTTGTTCGGCCTCCCCGCTGCCGATATCCAGCAGGAGGCGGCCGACCCGGGGCAGTGGGACCGCTGGGTGCTGGCCTTTCGCGGTTATCACGATATCTGCCGAACTGGTGGTTTTCTCGCCATGTTCCGTCGCCTGCTGGCCGAGCACGGGGTGCGGGCCCGGCTCATGGCCCGGACCGGCGGGGAACGCTCCCTGACCAATTTTTTGCATCTTGCCGAGCTTCTTCATCTGCGTCAGGTCGAAAAAGGGCTCGGCGTCAGCGAGCTCTTTGACTGGTTTGTCTCCTGGCGACGCGATGCGTCCCTGCGGGAGGAGGAGATGGAGCTGCGGCTGGAAAGCGACGACGACGCGGTGCGCATCGTCACCATCCATAAGAGCAAGGGGCTCGAATATCCCATTGTTTTTGCCCCCTTTGTCTGGGGCGGATCGGAGGTCCGCGACAACCTCTGCCACGACAGTGACGGCCGCATCGTGCTCTATCTCGATGACAATGCCTTTGCCGACCGGCAGGGCCGGTCTTTCCGCGAGACCCTGTCGGAAAATCTCCGCCTTTTCTATGTCGCCCTGACCCGGGCCCGTCATCGCTGTTATACCTTCTGGGACAAATTTGACGGTCGGGCCGGGACCCATACCTCGGCACCTGCCTATCTCTTTCACGGCAAAGGGGCGGCGCCTGATTCGATTGACCCGGCCGGGCAGATGAAGGCCCTGTACGAGGCGTGTGAAAACACGGCGGCGGTGACGGCCCGTCTCCATGCCTATTTTGCCGAGGCGCCGGATGCGGTTGCCGTCTGCCCACTGCCCCGGGCCGGCGAGCTGCCGGTTCTGACCCCAGTGGAGGAAAGGCAATCACTCGCTCCCGCTCGCTGGAACAGCGTTGTGCCGCCGGCCCGGCAGATCACCAGCTTTTCGGCCCTGACCCGCGACCAGCACGGTGAGGGCGACGGCCGCCGTGATCGCGACGACCTTGGCGCCTTTCCGGCCCAATCTCTGCTCCAGTCCGAAAGCCGAGAGGGGCAGCCCTTTTCCATCTTCTCCTTTGCCGGCGGCGTCCGGGCCGGCACCTTCATGCATGATCTCCTCCAGCATCTCGATTTTTCCCGGGCCGATGAGGAAACAGTGCGGGAGCTGGTCAACCGGGGGCTGCGCAACCACGGTTTTGCCGCTGACTTTGCCCCTGCCCTCTGCGCCATGCTGGCGAGCGTCGTCCGGCAGCCCCTCGATGGCTTTACCCTCGCCCATATCGACCGGAGCCGGCGTGTTGACGAGCTTGAGTTTTACTTCCCCTTACAGCGGGTGGGGCCGGCCGATCTGGCCGCCCTGTTTGCCGGCGCAGCGGCCAGCCACCTTGGCGACAGTTTCGCCCGGCGCAGCGCCCGGCTCACCTTCAGCCCCCGTCACGGCTTCATGCACGGCTTTATCGATCTCGTCCTCTGCTGGGAAGAAAAGTACTATCTCATCGACTGGAAATCGAATCTACTCGGGCAGTCGGCCGCGGCCTATGACCAGCGGGCCGTCCTGCGGGCCATGACGGAGCACGACTATTACCTCCAGTACCATCTCTATACCCTGGCCCTCCATCTCCATCTGGCCAACAGCCTGCCCGACTACAGCTACGAGCGTCATTTCGGCGGGGTCTATTACCTTTTCCTCCGTGGCATCGATCCCGGCAACGGCGCTGATACCGGCGTCTTTTTCGACCGGCCCGACCCGGCCCTTGTCTCCCGGATGGAAGTGGTGCTGCTGGGGGGGAGGGGATGGCCATGACGATGCTCGACAACTGGCGGGAGCAGGGGGTTATCCGGCCCATTGACTATCACTTGGCCCGGATGCTGATCGCCCGCTTCGGCGGCGATGAAAGCTCCGCTCTCCTCTATGCCCTGGTCAGCGCCTGCACCGGCGAAGGCCATGCCTGCCTCGATCTTGCCTGTCTGGCCGGACTGCCGATCTGTTGCCGGCATCCGGGCCTGGCCGGGGAACTGGCGGCCGTGGCCGGCCCGGGTGGTGCCATCGGTGAAGCGGGCGACTATCTGCCGCTCATCCGCGAACAGGATCGGCTTTATCTGCACCGTTACCATGTTTTTGAAAGCGTTATTGCCAGCCATCTGAGCCGGCGGCTGGCGAGTCCCGCCGACGCACCGGTCCCGGAAGAGGTGGGCCGGGCCCTGCTGGAGAGCGGCGCTTTCCCGGCCGGCGACGGGGGCACCGACTGGCAGCGGGTGGCGGCGGCCATGGCGGCCCTGCAGGGGCTCACCATTATCTCCGGCGGGCCGGGCACCGGCAAAACGACGACAGTGGCCGGCCTGCTCGTCCTGCTCTTCCGGCTTGGGCTCGCTGAGCCGCGGCGGGTGGCAATTGCAGCGCCCACCGGCAAGGCGGCAGCACGGCTGCAGGAGGCGATCCGGCGGGCCGGGCCGGTCGGCGCCGCAGTTGCCGAACAGACCTCCACTATCCACCGGCTGCTCGGCGTCCGGACCGGTCGGCCAGGCTTTTGCCATGACCGGAATAATCCGCTTGCCGTTGATCTGGTTGTGATCGACGAAGGGTCGATGATCGATGTCGCCCTCATGGCCCGGCTGCTCGATGCGATTCCGCCCGCCGCCCGGCTTGTACTCCTCGGTGACCGCGATCAGCTCGCCTCGGTCAATCCCGGCTCGGTTTTTGCCGATCTCTGCGGCGAGGGAGCTTGCGTCAGCAGTGCCACCGCCGCCCGGCTGACCGCGGCGACCGGCTGCCCGGTGCCTGGCTGTCCGGCTGCCGCGGTTATGGATGATCATATCGTCGAGCTGCGCCGGAGTTATCGCTATCCGGCGGCAAGCGGCATGGCCCGGCTTGCCCCGCTGGTCCGGAGCGGCCGGGGAGAAGAGGCCCTGGCCCTGGTGGGGGAAAGGGGCCTACCCCGGTTGTTCCCGCGT
>CAZUZJ010000218.1:0-4566 GCA_964624225.1 uncultured Desulfobulbia bacterium
CAATCCTGCTTGCAGTCGTTGGCCGGATCGGTGTCACAGACGCCGCAGTTATCGACGGTGGCAGAGCCATTGCATACTCCGGCGCAGTCGAGAACTCCGTCGCAGTTCGTGTCGAAAGCGATGGAGCTCGTCATATACACACTGGTGCCGGTTCCCTGATCCTGCTGAACAAGATAAAACCCGGTCGGCGCGGTCGCTCCGACGGTAAAGGTTATGATCGCGGTTTGACCTTCCTGGAGTTCGAAATCCCACCCTTGCCCCAGGGCTGCATCTTCTATGGGCGGGATGAGAAATTGTCCGTCCGGCAAGGGAAACTGGTCAAAGAAGATTTGGTTGTCAAAGTAGGATGCGGGCGGAGGAACAACACCTGAATCCAGAAAATTGTCAAATATATCACCGGTGTAGATTGCACCGGCGGTGCCGGGGGTTTTGGTGTATCCCCACCCGATCTCGTCGATTTCCCAGGAAAGACCCTCCGGCGGCGCTCCATGACTTGTGCCTGTTTCATTCAGCACACCGTTGATAGAATAATCGAGATCAAAGTTGAAATACACGGATACCGAATGTGGTCCCGCGCCGGTAACTTCAATGGCAAGGGTTCCGAAGCCATCGCGAATAATAGATGTGTCTGTCAGGTTGAATTGTGAATAATCCAGAGAGGGGGGAAGATCGGCGAGCGTGCGTAAATTTCCCTTGGTGAAAAAATCATAAGAACACGGCCCCTCAAGACAGTAAGTTGTTCCGTCGATATTGATGCCCCAGTCGAACAACTCGACTTCCGCCTGGGCAGTGGAACTGAAAATACATATAAACAACAGGGAGTTGACTCCCGATACCAGCCTCTTCATTTATACCCCTCCATCGAGATAAAATGCTATTGTCATGGTCACTGTGCTTTCCCGGAGGAGGTCTCGCAAACAGGAGGACAGCGAACGTTCCGTCCCATCCGATTCGGCACGATAAGGAATTTTGAAACAGTTGTCCCCGGCGACCATGCCGGATTTTCTCTGGGCATAGGCGCCCGTTCGGCGAATCCTTTTCTCTGAAAGGAATTCGCCGAACGGTTACGCGGGGGATGCAAATCGGAAGAGGCAGCAGCCTTCCGAATTTTGCATACCTGTTTCCGGGTATAACGAATTAACGGCGCGTCGGTCTGAGCGTCCGGACTCTGTCGCTATCTGCACCCCAGATAGAGTTGACGGTCACACTGCTCGGACATTCACTACAGGTTGCCGTAATGGACGTATCTGTCCAGGTTCTCACTGAACAGTCCACGGCGGCGCCGGTCTTGCTGGTTGCCACAAGTCCGGTGCCCGAGTTGAGCGCATCGACATGCTGCGAATACCCTGTTCCTGTAATGGTGACGCTGGTTCCCCGACAGGTGATTGACTCGTTGGCCATGGCCGGAATGACGGAAAGGTTGACGGCATTACTGGTTTTGTCAACCTTGACGACACGGAAGCCATAGTTGCCGGGAGCCAGATCGGCGGGAATCGTCACTTCGATGGAGGTAGCCGATATTGCGGTGGGAATAAGAGCGACAGTGGTGCCGTCCGCGGCGGTCAACGTCACCTTGGAGGTGAGATCGACTTGCTCGCCGCCGACACCGGTGACCACGTTGGTGAAGCCGCTGCCGGTCGCCGTGACCGTGGTGGCGACACCACTGGTTACCTTTGCGGTATCCAGGGCGCTGACATCAGGAATAACCGGTCCGGAATAAGGAGCCGCGGCTGACAGAGCGCTGAAGCCATGGCAGCCATAACAGTCATCATTGTGGCCGATATGGCCCCAGTAGGGGTTTTCCTTGCCCGGGACAATGGAACCCAGGTTGGCCGGGTTGTCCGAGTCAACCTGAATGTTGTGGAGAGAGGCAACACCATGGCATGCCTCGCATTTGCGGATGTAATATTTTTTTTCTACGGTAAAGTCATGACAAAAGAGGCATTGAGCGCTGCTGCCAAGCCCAAGGCCGGTGGAGTGATGGGTCTGATCATTGCTGAGGACAAAAAGGCCGGACGCATCGTCCGTGCCTGACTCATGACAGAACACACACTGGCCTTCGCCGTTGGTGTCCGCATTGGGTTTTTCGCTCGGCCATGGGGTGACGAGGCTCGGCTCGTAGGTCGGGATGTAATGGCCGTCATTCGGATTGTCGATGGGGCCGTGACAGGCCTTGCAATCCTGTGACTGGGCCTTGGCGGTCAGGTGATGGACGGATGCCTCGCCGACCACCTGGTTATGGCAGTACAGGCAGTCACGGAAGGTGTCAAAAACGTAACTGCTGGTATTTGGATCCCAGACCTGCTGATGGCAGGACAGGCACTGATAGGCAGTGACACCCGACTGCGGAAAAGGGATGTCGGTTTGGGTCGGGATAGTTTTATTGACCAGTAAATGGTGTCGATCTGGAATGGTTCCAGGCTTGACGATGTTCTGGTCTTCATGACAGGCCCGACAATTTTCTTCAACGAGATTGTTAAAAGAGCTGTCAGGAATGCCAAGGATCTGATTAACCGGGGGTGGTGGAGTGTTGGCCCAGCTGGTTCCCACGGTGGTCAAAGCAAGAACAGCGGACAACATAACCTTTTTGCTGGTTATCTCCATGATAATCTCTCCTTTATCATTTTTTGTTTTGTGCTGCTTGTGTGTGATTCCTCAATTTGCTGATGATTACTCTTGCGGGGGTCGCGAAGTGCCGACAGCGCGGCGCTTCGCTGGTCTGTCTCTTTCCTGGTAGTCGTGTTCACCTCCTTTGCATGGGTATGAATGTGCCTGCGCTTCGACAGGATCAATTGTCAAAGCACCGATTTTTCATGGTTGTTTGTGTGATGACCGGACGGTTCGGATCATACCGGTCTGGTGGGCTGGATCGCATGGCGCAAGCCAGCCGAACAGCCCGTTCTGTATCAGTTTTTCCGGAAAAAATCAGTAGAGCGAAAAAATGATTCGATATTTAAGAAAAAAACTAATTACTATCAAATCAATTCATTCAAGAGTCTGGAGTCTTAGAATACAAAAAAATGGATTTGTCAACAAAGAGTTCGCGGGTGCTCAATCATGATGGGTAGCCGGCAGCGCCGGCGCAATTGGCGTTTCCATTCGTTTTGATTGGAAAAATTGAAGATGTCGTCGGCCGCCCCCGAGAGGGGGTGACGCTGTTGTTTTGACGGAGAGGTGAACATCCATAGCAATGAAAGGGTGTCGTTGCCATGGATGTTCAAGTTGTCACAAATTTTAGTGACATGTCGCAAAAAATAGACATGCCTGGCTTGGGAAAAGATCTTTATGTGAGAGTGGTCTAGGGCAACGGCTCCGTGGTGTAGGCGATGTTGGCCTCTTCCGAGGAAAAGACGGGGAGCGCCCCGCCGGCCCGCACATCCTCCACCCAGTTCGGATTGAGCAGCATCGATTTGCCGCTCAAGGCGATGTCGGCGTCCTGAAGCGCCTCTTCCGCTGTGGTCCGGTCATGAATCTTGCCGCAGATCATGAGGGGCAGCTTTGTTACTTCGCGGGTGAGGCTGGCCATGGTCTTGCCGGTGCCGAAGGCCGGATCGCGGAAGTTGTAGGTGGAAACCGAGATGGCGTCAACGCCGGCCGCGTCGATCATGGTGATCATCTCCTGCCACTCCGCCGTCTCGGCAAAGAGCGATTCCGCCATGTCGGCAATTCCCCAGTTGGAGATGCGGAAGGTGATGATGGTCTCCGCCGGCACCGCCGCTCTCACTGCCTTGATGACTTCGCCGGCAAAGCGGAAACGGTGGGCCGCGCTGCCGCCGTAATCGTCGCTGCGACTGTTTGAATAGGCAGAGAGAAACTGGTTGATGAGGTAGCCGTGGGCGCCGTGAATCTCGATGGCGCGAAAACCTGCGGCCACCGCGCCTTTGGCCGTTTCGGCAAAGCCGGTGATGACGTGGTCGATGTCAAAGCGGCTCATTTCATCCGGCACCGGGTAAGGGGCGCTGGTCAACGGGTTTTGCTGTCTGGGGGCAATCGGGCTCGGTGCAATGACCCGGCCGGCCGGGTTGACCTCGTTCCAGCTCATGCGGCCGCAGTGAAACATCTGCATGACGGCAAGGGCGCCATGGTTGTGAATCGCGGTCACCACCGGCCGCCAGGCGGCAATCTGCCGCTCGGTCAGCAACCGGGCCTGACCGGGATAACCCTGGGCGCTTTCGTAATCGGTAACGATCGCTTCGGTAAACACCAGCCCCGCACCGTTTGCCGCCCGCCGCACCAGAAAATCGAGGACGTCCTGGCGGGGAATGGCGTCATGGGTGGAGGACATCCGGGTCATCGGCGCCACCCCGAGCCGGTTTTTCAGGGTGACGTTCTTCAGGGTGAAGGGGGTAAAGGCTTTTCCGGTTTCCGTGTGCATGGGTGTGTCTCCTTGTTGACGATTGATCGGGTTGTCCGGTTGCGCGGCTACAGTTTTTCCCATTCCTCCACCAGCCATTTTTCCACCTCGGCCGGCGACGGCATGCGGCCGGAGCAGGTGATGGCTCCATTGATGATGAGCGCCGGGGTGGTGATGACGCCGTGCCGCCAGATTTCGTCGAGATCATGGAT
>CAZUZJ010000219.1:0-4495 GCA_964624225.1 uncultured Desulfobulbia bacterium
GGCCGCAAAACCGATCTGCGACCGATGGCGCTGGTGGATCCGCGAATCCGATTTTTTGACGGCAGGCTGGGTTGCGGAACCTGCCACGATCCCTATTCCCACCTGGATGACGATCTGGTGATGAGCAACGCCCGCAGCGCGCTCTGTTTTGCCTGCCACGCCATTGATTGACAGGGCGGTCGGCCGGAAAAATAACCTTCAAACCGGAACTGTTTACTATGGCAGAGACATTCAAACGACGTAACTATTTCATCGACAAAGGCAGTCAGGGCCGTTTCATGGCCGCCTTTGCCCTGGCCTCCATGGCCGGTGGCGGCATTGCCGTCTTCGGTTTCCGTTATTTTGCCCAGAAGAAGATCGACGCTACCATCTATTCCATGAAATTGCCCGATATTCCCCTGCGTTCCCTGCTCATGGAAGAGATGCTGATCACCTCCCTGCTGGCCGCCCTTTTTGTCATTATCCTCTTTGTCCTGGTCGCTTCCCGTCTTTTTGCCAGGCTGAGTGGCCCCTTGCAGAAGATGTCTTCGTCCCTGCGCCGTATTGCCGGCGGTGATCTGCAAAGCGGGGTGCGGCTGCGGGAAGATGACGAATTCCGGGAGTTCGGTGCGGAAGTGAACGCCATGGTCCAGGAGATGCGCGCCCGATTGGCGGTGATTCGGCATGAGAACAACGCCATCAGGGAACTGTGCCGGAACGGCGCGTCTGTCCGGGAGATCAAACCCCATATCGAGGCGATGCGCCGGGAGATGGAGGTCTTTACCCTATGAGCAGCGGGAGAAGAAGAGGATGGCTGGCCGGCCTGCTGCTGAGCATGCTGCTGACGGCGGGGAATCCGTTGCCGCCGGCCACGCTGGCCGCTGCCACCCCGCACGCGGAGATCGGAGTCCGCTGTCTGGACTGTCACGTCTCCCTGCCCCTGCCGGAGGCGCCGCTGCGCTTTCATGATGATCTGCATGCTCTCTGCCTCGGTTGTCACACCTATTACTCCTGCAAGCCGGTGAGCGGCGACGGCTATTTCCGCCATCCGGTCACCGTGGTCCCCCCTTTTGCCATGCCGGCCGACATGCCCCTCGACGTCAAAAACCGGATGGGTTGCATCACCTGTCATATCTTTCACGACAACCGCACGCCCCGCCCTGATCTCCATCCCCATCTGCTGCGCCGGGCGCCGGGACCAACCTTCTGCCTGACCTGCCATGAAAAGCTGCCGGGGGAATAGGGTCCGGCGACCGGAACCGGGCCGGGCGATTCCCTGCTTCCGTCTCCTGGCCCGACTCGTGCTGCTGCTGGCCTTGTTGCCCGGCGTCGGCCATGGTCTGCCCCGCACCGGCCAGCTCGTCTGTTACGATGAACAGGGTGCCCTTATCGATCACACCGGCAGCGGCCAGGACGGTGATCTGCAGGCCGGCGATATCTGGCCGGCGCCCCGTTTTTTCGACAACGGTGACGGCACGGTCACCGATCATCTCACCGGCCTGGTCTGGCTGCGGGACGGCAGTTGTCTCGGCGCCCTGACCTGGCAGGGGGCGATGATGGCGGCGGCTGACGCCGCTGGCGACGGGGTGAAATCAGGCTGCGAGGGCCTGGCAGGGCATAATGACTGGCAGCTACCGGAAATCGGTCAGCTCGAAACCCTGTTCAACGCCGGTGAGGCAGCCCCGGCCGGCTGGCTCAATCGCCAGCGTTTCCGCAACGTGCAGGCAGGCACCTACTGGTCGCGTACCCCGGGTGCCAACCCCTATGCCTCCTGGACCATGGATTTCGCCAGCGGTGAGGTGCGGCCGGCGGCCAGGGTCGAGAACCATTTCTGCCTGCTGGTGCGCAGCAGTGACAGGCAAGGAACACCGCCGCCTCCCCGTTTCCGGGATAACGGCGACGGCACCATCACCGATTCGCTCACCGGTCTCATGTGGCTCACCGATGGCAGTTGTCTCGACCAGGGCACCTGGGAGGAGGCATTGGCAGCCGTTGTCCGGCTCAACGAGGGGACCGTTCGTGCCGATTGCCGTGGTCCGCGGTCCGTTTACCGGGACTGGGCCCTGCCCAATCGCCACGAGCTTCGCAGTCTGATCGATCATCAGCGTGATCTGCCCGCCCTGCCGGCGGACCATCCCTTTACCGGGGTGCAGACCCGGTACTGGACCTCGACCACCGTCGTCCCGATGCCGTCCCGCGCCTTTGCCCTGAACCTGGCAAGCGGGGCGCTCAGTCCCGAGGAAAAAAACCGCAGCGCCGCGATCTGGGCGGTGCGGCCGGCTGACGGGCGGACCGCACGGAAAAGGGCGGAGGAGGGCGAAGAGCAGAGAGGGAAAAAGGATGTATTTCTTCTTCTGCCGGTCGGGCAGCCCCTTTCGATTGACTGGCCGCCGCTCCGGTTTACCGACCATGGCGACGGCACCATCACCGATAACATCACCGGTCTGATGTGGCTGCAAAATCCCGCCTGTTTTGCCGCCGAGACCTGGGAAGACGCCGTAAAGGTGGTGGCTGTACTGAACCGCGAACCGGAAAAACTCAAATGCACGGAATATGCCGCCTTTTACAGCAACTGGCAATTGCCGGAACCGGCCATGCTGGAAGAGCTGGCCGCCGCTGCCGGTGACGACGAGCCGGCCGCCTGGCTGAACGGTCAGGGCGCCGCTCATCTCGTCGCCCGTGACTACTGGACCGCGGAGAAGAATCCGCTCAATCTCTATTTTGCCTGGGCGGTGAATCTGCGTCAGGGCACATTGCGTAATTACCCGAAATCATTTGAACTGCATCTCTGGCCCATGCGCCGGGCCGCGATCACTGATCCGGTTGCCCCGATCCCGCTTCTCACCGGCAACGGTCTGGTTGAAAAGCTTTCTCTGCATCAGGGAGAAAAACTGGAGCTTTCTGCTGCGGTCAGCAATGCGGCAAGTCCGGTGCCCTCGATCTTCCAGGTCTGGTATGTGGCCCCGGACGGTTCCTCCCGCTGGCTCACCGGGGAAGGGGAGTGGGTACGGCAGAAGACCGATCTCTTTGTCGGCAACCTCTTCCAGCTCGCTCCGACCCCGCTTTTCACCGCCGATACCACGGAACTCGGCCCGGGCCTGTATACCTTCTTTCTTGCCGTGATGCCGACCGAACAGTGGGGCGGCGCGGAGGCGGCAGTGATCTCCAGGTTCGAGGCGACGATTATTGCCGGCAGCGGAGAGGATGCCGACGGGCACGCGGATGATGGAGACGAGGTAGCTGCGGAAGGGCGGATCAGTGAAGCGGTGCTGGTTCGCTGAAGCACTCCCTCTTTTCCGGTTCGTTGGGTATTGCAACGGGTGAGTGTGAAGAGGGGACCAAGGTAGGGGCAACGACCACCGATTCAGATTTCGGCAGTTGCCACGCAATAATATCAGCTCTTTAGGTTTTTCTGACCCATCCCGAGTTGTTAAGCAAATTGACTGCCCCGGCTTCGCAATGCTTGCAACGGATCGGCGGTTTGCGGTATAAAGCGGCAATCTGCATCATTATCGCGCACGGCGTGCGTGATAATGATGCGAACCGCGGTGGTATTGTGAGCAAGATACTATGCGATCCTTTGCTTGGTCGGGGTGTTTCTCCCCAATCCGTCATCGGATTGTCATGTATGCATTTGTCCGGTCATGGTAAAAAAGGTTGTTTGCTGCAAGCAAAAAGATTCTCCTGCCAAAAAAAATGGCAATTCCCCGGTGCTGATTTCACCCATGCCGGCGTCCCGGTTTTGTCCCTGATTTCTTTTGTCGTCGCCCCCGTCCTTTATGTTACAATGGATTGGTGATCCGTTGGGGTGGGTTGCTGATCTGTGGATGAACTGCTCTCATCAGCGCCCGGGCCGTCCCGGCGGTACTGGGAAAGGAAAGAGGATAGAAAGAGGTGTTGCGCAGCATCGCCGCCGACGCGGTCACCATCGTGCATCTGGCCTTTATCGTCTTTGTCGTGGCCGGCGGCCTGCTCGTCTTCCGCTGGCCGCGCCTGGCCCTTGTCCATCTGCCGGCGGCCGGATGGGGCGTCTTTATCGAGTTCACCGGCCGTATCTGCCCGCTTACGCCGCTGGAGGAGTGGTTGCGGCAGGGAAGTGGTACGGGTCCGGGAGGGGAGGGGTTCATCGCCCATTATCTGTTGCCGATCATCTACCCCGCCGGGCTCACCCCGACGGTGCAGATCGTTCTCGGTGTTGCGGTGATCGTTGTCAATGTCTGCGTCTATGGCTGGTTGATTGCCGGCCGGTTGCGGAAGACCGGCACAGGGGGCGGATTGGACGGCTAAAGCCCGTTGCTGTCATTGCCGTCATGGGGAGGAGGACCATGCTGCACGTCATGCGCGTCATTGTTGTCGTTGCCCTGGCAGGTCAAATGCTGTTGGTGAACGCCGGGGCCGTCCGCGCCGTCGCGGAGCCGCCGGTCATGGGTTACGCTGATTTCCTCGACAGGCTCTCCCGTAATGAAATCAGCGAGGTGACCGAGATCCGCATGCAGGGGGGTCTCGTTTATCTCAT
>CAZUZJ010000220.1:0-4484 GCA_964624225.1 uncultured Desulfobulbia bacterium
CCCTGGGCGCTGACCAGCAAGGCGCACCGCTGCTGTGGAAGAGCACAAATTGCTATGACAACTGGTCCCATGCCATGCAGGAGCTGGCCCGAGTGAAGATCGCCTTCCGCACAACTTTGGATGTGCCGGTGGGGAAGGCGGGCGACCGGCATATCCTCGCCTATCCGGTCACCCACCACAGGGTGAATGCCTGGCTCGAAAACGGCAAGGATGTGAATCGCCTCGCCAACCAGCTTCGTTTCAAGGTGGTGCAGGACAGCAGGAACCGCTACTGGTGCCTGGCCTATCACCTGCCCTGCGGCCTGCCGGAGATGCTGCAGCAGAAGTTGGGCCAAAACCGGATTGACGACAAGACCCAACTCCGCGTCTGGCAAACCGTCCACAACAAACTGAACTCTGAGATGCAGCGCATCATCCAGGGAGGGCGGTCATGAGCGAAAACGACATCCTCTGGCAGAGCAAGGTGGCGGCCTGGGTCCACGATCCGGCGGAAAAGGCCCTGGTGCTCCTCCGGGACCGGGCCGGCCACGAAGGCGGCACCGTGGCCAAGCTGAAAAAGGCACTGTTCCCGCATGGGCTACCGGACGGCGTCAAGGCCCGGATCAAACAGGCCGATCACTGGGCCGCGGCCGCCGACCGGCCGCAGTTCCCCCTTGAAGCGGACGGGGGCCGTTACCAGCAATGGGCACAGGTCCGCTTCACCGAGGAGCCGCAACTGATCCATCCCCTGTCCGGCGAGCGACTTGACATTCAGGGCGGCCTTGACGAACTCGACCCGGCCCACCTGAAGGCGGTGAGTGCCGACCATTTCGAGCAACTCATCGTCCGCCGCGATGGAGCAACCGACTGGCGCGCCACGGCCCTTGCCCTGTGGCGATTCGGGCCGGAGCTCCCGGCCAAGGATCTGACTCTTCTCTGGTCACTGCTGCCGGCCGACACCCGAGTGCCGGACCACACCATCTGGGCACATCTCGACCTTGCCTCGGCTTTTGCCGGTGCCTTCGCCGTCGACCGGAACGGCACCCCAGCGCTCTTGGCCATGAGCTTCGGTCCGGTGCAGGACTTCATCGCCCAGGCCCGCAGCACCTCCGATCTTTGGGCTGGTTCCCATCTGCTTTCCCGTCTCGTCTGGGAGGGGCTGAAAACGATCTGCGCCGATCTGGGACCGGACGCGGTGGTTTTCCCCCAGCTTCGCGGGGTGCCTTTGGTAGACCTCTGGCTCCAGGAAGAAATGGGACTCGATGCCGAGTGGTTTGAAAACTGCGAGTGGCGGCAGCGGGAGACTGATGCCAACCCCCTCTTTGCCGCGGCTCTGCCCAACCGATTCGTGGCCATCGTGCCGGCGGACCGGGCCAGGGAACTGGCGGAGATGGTAACGGAGCGGGTGCGCGACTGGGTGCAGGGCGAGGCCCGAGAAACAGTAAAAAAGATTCTGGCTGCCGCCGAGGAGGAGAATGCCCCGGCCTACGAACAGGCGCAACAGCAGCTCGCCGGCTTCCCGGAGGTGTATTGGGCCGTGGTGCCCTGGTCGCTGATTGAAAAGGACGCTGACGGCAAGGTGACGGATACCGCCGAACTGGCCAAAGCCATGGGGCCGTTCTTCCCGGAGCAGACCAAGGACAAGCCGGGTTTTCTCGGCTCCCCGGCCTGGAAGGTGCTCTCGCGGGAGATAAAGGTGAACGGCGCCATATTTTTCCGCCCCAACCCCGGGGTGCTCTATCCGGCGCTGGCCGATCTCCTCGACCGGGTGGCGGCCGCGACCAAGGCAGCCCGAACCTTCGAGCAGCTTCCCCAGGATGGGTACCGCTGCACCCTTTGCGGCGAGCGCGAATGGCTCACCACCAATCGCGACCACCTCGCGCTGCCGCCCGGCAAGCGTCAGGAGAAGGGCAGTCTCTGGACCAAGGTGGCGAAGGCCAAACGCTCCTGGGCACGAAAAGGAGAGCACCTCTGCGGCCTCTGTGCGGTGAAACGCCTCTGGCCCGGCCGCTTCGTGGATTCGGTCCGCCGGGCCGTTGATCTGGATGTGGACCGCTATGTGGTCTCCACCCACACCATGGCGCTCACCACCAGCCTGAAGGCTTGGTTGAAACGCAACGAATCGTTGCCGAACTGGCTTAAGGCAAACCTCTCCGGCTTTTCCGATCAGGCGGCCCTGCCCAAGGGGCTTGCCCGCGACCTCCACGGCGCAAGCGGCGACGCCAATCTCCTTTGCCGCCGCTTACCGGTCTTGCTGGACGAGTTGCGGGAAAAGATCGTCGAAACGGGGCAGGACGAGCAGTTCCGTGAGATCGAGAGCAAATTGAAAAAGGAAGTCTTCGGCCGCAAGCCGGAGACCTACTACGGCCTCATCATGATGGACGGCGACCGGATGGGCGCCTGGCTGAACGGGAGCGAAGAAAAATACCGCCTGCCCTTCGGCGCCGCCTGGCATTCCAAGGTCAAAACCGGAACCGAGGGGATGGCTCGCGGCAACGCACCGCTGCACGACTATCTCAATACCCTCCGGCCCGCCTCTCCTGCCCGGCACATGGCGATTTCCGGGGCGCTCAATGGCTTTGCTTTGGAACTTACCCGGCATGTGGTGGAAGACCTCTGCACCGGCAAACTACTTTACGCCGGCGGCGACGATGTTCTTGCTATGGTGCCGGTGGACGATCTGCTCCCGGCCATGCTCATTTTGCGGCTGGTGTACGGCGGCATCCTGCCGGGCGGTGACCTCGCCGCTTGGAGGGCCATGCTCGGCAAGGAGAAGAGTGCGCTTGCTATCCGGCGGGGACATGTGCTGTACAAGGGGCGTCTCTTCCGGTTGATGGGGGAAAAGGCCACCGCTTCGGCAGGCGCGGTGGTGGCGCACCACACGGCACCGCTTGCCATGGTTCTTCGTGTTCTCAGGCAGTCCGAAAAACGGGCAAAAAATGCCGGCGACCGCGATGCCTTCGCCGTCACCCTGCTCAAGCGGGCCGGCGGCGCGGTGGAGCTCACATGCCCTTGGCTCTTCGATCCCCAACGGGAATCAAAGGCAGAATCGGTGAGCACAAGCCCCATGGGCCTGCTGCTCCGCCTCCGCGATGCCTTTGCCTCGCCGGAGCTTTCCCGCCGGGCCGTTTACATTATCCAGGACTGGGCCGCGAAACTGCCGGACGCCTCGCTGCTCGCCGATGCGGCAAGCCACCGGGAGCTGCTCGCGGTGAACTTGGCCTACCAGTTCGGCCGGCAAAGCAAGGGGAAGGAAAACAAGGAGCGCCACGCTGCCTTGGGCCGGGAGCTGGCCGATCTTGCCCTTGCGGTCACGGTCCGGAGCGGCCGCGAAAATCCGGCTGAGTTCATCATCGACTTCCTCGCCACCGCCGAGTTCCTGGCCCGGGAGGGCCGGAGCGGTGCAGCATCTGAAAAGGGAGGGAACCCATGAGCGAATATCTCTTTATCGAACCCCTGGATGTTCTGTGCCTGCGGGGCAACCGCCTCTTTGGCGAGGCCGGCGACCACGGAGAGGCCCTGATGCCTCCCTGGCCGTCGCTCGCTGCCGGCGCCATCCGCTCCCGGATGCTGGCCGACTCCGGGGAGGACCTCGCGGCCTTTGCCTCCGGCGAAACCAAGCCGGACGGACCGTTGGGCGACTGCCTCGGCACCCCGGACAAACCCGGCAGCTTTCGTCTGAGTCGCTTCCTGCTGGCGCAAAAATGGGATGACGGCACGGTATCGCCGTTTTTTCCTCTGCCCGCCGATGTGGTGGCACTGAAGAAGGGATCGGAGTATCTGCGGCCCCGTTCTCTCCATTCTTCGATAGCCTCGGGCGGGACGCTGCCGCAGGTTCCGGTGCTGCGGCAGGAACAACCGGAAAAGCCGCTCTCCGGCCGCTGGCTGAACCGGGCGGGCATTACCTCTTACTTGGCCGGCGAACCGCTCACAGCCAAACATCTCGGCAGCCAAGACAGTCTGTGGGAAAACGATCCCCGGCTCGGCATTGCCCTGGACCCGGCAAGCCACACCGCAGCCGAAGGCCGCATTTACACCACCGAAACCGTGGCGCTTAAAAAAGGAGTGGGATTTCTCGCAGGCATCCAGGGGGCGGATGGTTGTCTTCCCCAAGATGGTCTGCTCCGTTTCGGCGGCGACGGCCGGGGGGCGCGGGTCGCTCCCTGTAATATGGAGTTGCCCGAGCCGCCTTGGGAACGTATCGCTCTTGAAAAGCGGTTCCGGCTGGTGCTGACCGTACCGGGCATCTTTACCGACGGCTGGCGGCTGCCGGGGCTGGTCGAGGAAAACGATGCGCTGTTTCTTCGTGACACAGATTTTTTCGCCCGGCTGGTGGCTGCGGCAATGAACCGCTCCGAAGTAGTGAGCGGTTGGGATCTGGCCCGACACCGGCCGAAACCCGCCCTGCGGGTGGTGCCCACCGGCTCGGTGTACTGGCTGGACAACTTCGAAGGGAATATCGAGAAATTAAAACATTTGACCGAGAGCGGCCTCTGGCCGCACAT
>CAZUZJ010000221.1:0-4480 GCA_964624225.1 uncultured Desulfobulbia bacterium
CGGCGGCTGATGTCGGTGAACAGCACCACCGCGCCGATGACCTCGCCTTCCTCCTCCACCGGAGTGACGACATATTCCACCGGAAAACTGCTGCCGTCCTTTTTCCAGAAGACCTCGTCCGTGACGCTGTGCGGCTGCCGGGTCTGCATGGTGACGTGAACCGGGCAGTCACAGACCGGGTAGGGGGTGCCGTCGGTCCTGGTGTGATGAAGGAGCTCGTGCTGATTGCTGCCCAGCATCTCCGATTCGCTGAAGCCGGTCATCCGTTCGGCCGCCGGATTCATGAAGGTGGTTCGACCCTGCCGGTCAACTCCGTAGATACCCTCGCCGGCCGCGTGCAAAAGCAGTTTGTTGTGGCGGTTGAGTTTGTCCGCCTGGCGGAGCGCGGCGATGCGCTCGCTGATGTCGCGCAGAACGACAAGGGTGCCGGCCGGCTCGCCATGCTCGTCGCGCTGGGCGATATGGATGCTATCCCAGGTCGTTTCGTGCTCAGTGTCCGGGCCGGACGGGCGGCGGATGATACCCCGGTGGAAGGCCTGTTGCGACGAGAGCCGACGGGCGATGCAGTTTTCCGGGGGCGGAATTTCGCCGCTGCAGAAGGTGCACGGTTTGCCGACCAGATCGGGAAACTGGCGCAGGGTGGCCTCGTTGGCCCAGGTGACGATACCGTTTTGATCGAGGAGATAAATGGTGTCCGGCAGGCTGTTTAAAATGTGACGCTGGGTTTTTTCGTTCTGCGCCAGGGCTGATTCGATTTCCTTGCGGCTGGTCATCTCCTGGTTGAGATCCTCGATGAGCCGTTGCTGGTCGGCCTGCGATTGCTCCAGGGTGCCGATGATCTTCCGGAGGTTGCCGGCAAGAAAAAAGATGCAGAACAGGCCCAGCCCGATGCTGACCGCAAGCGAGGTGGCGAGAAAACGTTTTTTTTCATGAACTTCGGTCGAGATGTCGGTGAGGGCGATAATGCCGCCGATGGGCTGCTGAAAGGGGTCGAGGAGATCGGGGGCGATGAGGGCGAGGTGGTGGGTGGTGTTGACCGCAAAGGGCTTAGCTGCGTCGCTCAGGGAAAAATCCGCGGGCAGCAGCGGCGCGTGGAGCGGGGTGCTTTCAATCAGGGTGTGGTCGCGAAAGTGGTGCTGGGTTCCCTCATAGCGGTTTGCCGCCCGCCATGTGCTGCTGTCGAAAAAGACGGCGGTGGGGTTGCCGGAGGCGCGGGCGAGGGTGTTGACCAGTTCGTCGATTTTGATGCCGAGCTCGATGACGCCGATATGTCGGCCGTTATGGGCCACGGGTTCAATGATGCGGTAATAGCAGCCGAAGACGCCGATTTCATAACCGGTGAGGGGAAGGTGGGTCTGATTGGCGCGCAGGATAGCCGGGCGGATGGCCGAGAGATCATCGCCGAACAGTTCCGGTTGGTGCATGCGGAGAAAGGAGCGGCCGTCCGGAGCGTGGAAGTGCATGACTTCCAGGTCCGGGCAGAGTTTCTGGAGGGACTGGTAGTGCGGCAGGGTCAGTGTGTAGAGTTTTTCCCGATCCTCTTCGGCAAAGGCGGCGATGCTGTCCTGCTGGTTAGCGATGAAGGATTTCAGCCAGCTTGTGTAAAATGTCTCGTAATGGTGCTGGGTCGCGGCGCAGATCTGCTCGAAATTGCGTTGCTGGCCGGCAAGATGGCTGTGAAAATGGGTTTTGTAAACGCTAAATTGATAGCTGGTGTAAAAGATAGACAGCAGGATGATGGTGGCGGCAACCAGGAGGATGGTCCGGCTCTTGACGGCTGTTGGCAGCGAGGTGCGCGCGTGCATGGTGTTCCTGGGAAGATCTTTCAGGAGATAACCGAGTTTCCGACCGGAAACGGGTTACCCTGTCGCATCATGTTTTCTTAACAAAATCCCGGAAATCGCTCAAGAATACTGTGGCACACGCCAGGGACGGGGATGGCGGAAAACACCCGGCCCCTGCCGAAGCAGGGACCGGGTTGGCACAGAAACTTCAGAGTATGGGCTTACTCCATCTCGCACCAGCTTACCCAGGATGCGTCATGCACCTTGACATCGGGGAAGCCAAGATAGCGGAACATGAAGTAGGCGCTGCCGGCCAGCTGGCCGGTGTTGCAGGTCGTCACCACTGTCCTGGCCGGGGTGATGCCGTTTTTGCGCAGCATCCACAGCAGTTCCTCCGGTTTCTTCAAGGCGCCGTTTTCCATGTACAGGGCACTGAGCGGCAGGTTGACCGACTCGGGGATGCGGCCGGCCCGTTCCGCCTGCGGATGCTTGGCCAAGCCCTTGGCCTGGGAGATAAGGCGAGCGTCGACAACGGTGACCGTGTCATTGTACATGTTGGCCTTGACGAAGTCATTGCCGACGGTGAGCGCCTTGTTGACGGTGCCGCCGAACTTAACCGCCTGCGGCTCCGCCTCCTCAGCCGAGGTATGGTAACCGGCCTCGTGCCAGCCCTCGATCCCGCCGTTCAAGTAGGAGACGTTTTTGGCGCCGGCGTATTCGAGCACCCAGATGATGAAACCTGCCTTGGTGCCGTCCTTGTCGTAGACGACGATATGATCATCGGCGGAGAGCCCCTTGTTGCCGATGATTGTGAGGAGCTTGTTGTCTTCGACGAGCTGCATGGGGAAGTCCTCATCCCAGGAATGACGCAGCCCTGATTCGAGGGGATCGAGCATGACCGCGCCCTCGATGTGGCCCTTTTCGTAGTCCGCCTCACCGCGGGCATCAACGATCTTTACCGCGCTCATGTTGTCATGCAGCCATTTGGCGTCAATCACCATGCTGTGGCGGACCTTGCTGGTGTCGATATTGAGCGGCATGACCTTGTCGCGTTTTTTCGGCACTTTGCTGTCCGGCACCACCACCGCAGCGTTGGCCTTGACCTCGTAATCGAGCAGATCCTTCTTGTCGAGGAAGAGGTCGCGGTTGCCGTGGCAGTTATTGCAGTTGGCGGTCTGCCAGGTATTGCGCTGGATGTTGTGCGGCGAGGTGCGCTTCCAGGTCGGCGTCTTGTCGAAATTAGTCAGCGCGTCTTTGATATAGAAGGCAAAGAGATCAGGATCGGTGGGCTCGTGCCGGACCAGGACGTACTCGGCGGTCTGGCCCGGTTCGTCCTTGTCATAATTGAGACCGATCTTCATGCCCTCGACCTCCTTCTTGTTCTGGAAGTAGTAGATTCCTTCCTCGTCTCTGCCGGTGTGGCAGCTGTAGCAGTTGACATAACTCTGGGAATGGCAGACCTGGCACTGCACCTTGCCGATGTGCAGCTCGTGCTCGCGGACCGAGCCGTACTGGAGCCCCTGGTGACAATCCTCGCAGTTGATCATTTCTTTGAGGTGATAGCGACCCTTGAGACCGGCCGGGGCAGCGGCGTGCATTTCCGTGGCCGTATGGCAGGAGGCACAGTCCATGTCGTATTTGGCGACATGGACGTCGCCCTGACCGCGGGAGCCGTAGTACTCGTTGCCCACTCGGCTGCCGTGACAGGCGGTACACTGGTTGAAGGGATCACTGCGTTTCTGGAAATTGTGGCCGGCGATGAAGCCTTTCTTGGCGAATTTCGGTCGGCTGACATGGCAGCCGCCACAGCTCGTGTGGCAGGCGGCGCAGTGGTTGCCCCGCGCCTTGTCGATTTCGTGCCACTTGTCCATATCGGCCCGGGTTTTGAGGATGGTGGGGAAGGTGGAGAGGGTGGCGTGCAGAGAATCCTTGGCGGTGGCGACGATGTCGCCGTGGCACTCGCCGCAGGCCCCCTCGGGATTGTTGATGGAGGGATGGGCGTCGAAATCCTTGTGGGCGCCCTCCTTGGTTGTGTCGTTCGGGTTCCCCCGGTGACACTGTTCACAGGCGATCTGGCCGTGTTCGGTTGCCAGAAAATCCTTGCTGACGAGAACCTTCTCCGCTGGAGCCAGCGGAGTCACTGCCCCGCCTCAGCCGGCGCCGGATTGTTTGGCCGATCCCTTGGCCTTGACCGGGGCGGCGGTGTCCTCCAGCATGTCCTGGTTGGTGTGGCAGGTGACACAGCTTGATTCCGCTGCGGCGGCCCCGCCCATGAACGGGATCAGGCCGGCGGCCAGCACGGTGACACATGCGCCATGCAGGCATCGTGATTGCCAATCTTTCATGCTTTCCTCCTTGCTTCTTTTCCTTATTTGAGGTTTGCAGGCGCAAACCTTTCCCAGATACGGCGTATCATCCATCCTGCCGCGTGGATTGCTCCGGCGGCAACTGGTTCTGTTTGGCAACATGGCCGGGCGGGTGCCGGGCCGGTGAATTTTGGCGGAATCGTAAAAAGCGACGATTCCGGCGGGCGGTGCGTTGTAACTCGTTGCTTTCACTTTGCCGCCCGCCATGGGGTGCGGGTTTGTGCGGGACCATCTATTTTTGAGCAATCATTCATTTTCATGTGCGTACGACTCGTTGCAGATAACACAATGTGAAAGAGGTGTGTCAAGTGCAATTTCACGATTGAAAAT
>CAZUZJ010000222.1:0-4451 GCA_964624225.1 uncultured Desulfobulbia bacterium
GACCAGATGCCGATGTCGCGTTTGGTGTAACCGACCACGGTGGGCTGGCCGGTGGTGCCGGAGGAGGCGTGGATGCGCACCACCCGCTCCAGCGGCACGGTGAAGAGGCCGAAGGGGTAGTTCTTGCGGAGATCCTCCTTGGTGGTGAAGGGCAGCTTGCGGATGTCGGTCAGGGTTCTGATGTCACCGGGCGTCACCCCGGCCTCATCCATCTTGCCCCGGTAGTAAGGCACCGTGGCATAGACCCTCTCGACCTGGGCGCGCAACCGTTTCAGTTGCAGGGCCTCCAGCGCCTCGCGCGGCAGGGTTTCGTATTCCTCGTTAAAGATCATCTTCCTCCTCCGTAACCGTCTGCGATATGCGGCTAGCGGGCGGTGAGCCGCCGTCCCGCCTGAAAGGCCGCGATGTTTTCGTCAAGTTTTCTCGGCACCCTCTTTTGCAGGACAGCGAGGAACACCTCCTCCGCCACCGGCAGAAAGGCGGACAGGGCACCGACCAGGGCGAGGTTGGCAGCCCGGATCTCCCCGGCCTCGCGGGCAATGGTGAAACCGTCGAGGGGATAAACGGTGATATCGCGGGCAGTCAGCTCGTCGATCAGGTTGGCCGGATAGGCCATTTTGCCGGTGGCGACCGCCGGCGGCGGGATGCGGTGGGTGTTGACGATGACCTTGCTCTCCTTATGCAGGAAGGGCAGATAGCGAACCGCTTCCATGATCTCGAAGGCGAGACAGAAGTCGGCCTGGCCCGGATCGATGAGCGGCGAATGAACCTTGGTCCCGTAGCGGAGATGCGCCACCACCGAGCCGCCCCGTTGGGCCATGCCGTGCACCTCGCTTTTGGTCGCATCAAGCCCGCTGGCCAGCAGGGCCAGGGCGGTGACCTCGCTGGCGAGCAGGATGCCCTGGCCGCCCACTCCGCAAAAGAGAATGTTCCCCTGTGGTGTCATTTGCTTTCCTCCATGGCGGCAATGGCCCCGAATTTACAGAGAGCCAAACACTGGCCGCAGCCGTTGCACATCTCGGCGCTGATGCGGGCGTAGCCCTTCTGTTTGGCCTTTTTGCCAAGCTGTTTCGCCTCGTCCGGGGTGAGGGGCACCCAGCTGATGGCCGGGCAGCCGAGCCGCAGGCAGCTGGTGCAGCCGGTGCATGTGGCACGGGAAGTGGAGAGCGGAATCTTGCGCCGTTTCCGCTCCGAGGGCAGCAGGACACAGGGAGCCCGGGAGATGATGACCGAGGGCGCGGCCCGTTCGATCTCCTTTTTCAGCACCGCTTTGGTTCCTTTGATGTCATGGGGGTTGACGGTGCGCACATGTTTGACGCCGATCGCCTTGCACAGTTTTTCAAGATCAAGGGCTGTCGCCGGCTCGCCCATCAGGGTGGCGCCGGAGGCGGGATTTTCCTGTTGGCCGGTCATGGCGGTGATGCGGTTGTCGAGGATAACGACGGTGGAGACACTTTTGTTGTAGACCATATTGACCAGACCGGTGATGCCGGAGTGGATGAAGGTCGAATCGCCGATCACCGCCACCGTCCGGCCCTGTGCCTGCTCGCCCAGCGCCTTGTCCATGCCGTGCGCCACCCCGATGCTCGCCCCCATGCAGACGCAGGAGTCCATGGCGGAAAGGGGCGGCAGAAAGCCCAAAGTGTAGCAGCCGATGTCGCCGGAGATGAAGACATCGTGCCGGGCCAGGTTGAAGAACAGACCGCGATGCGGGCAGCCGGGGCACATGTTGGGCGGTCGCGGCGGGATCTCCACCGGGGCGAAGATCTCCCCGGTCGCCCGGCCCAGGGCCTTTTTGATGATAAAGGGATTGAGTTCGCCGATGGCCGGAATGACCTCCTTGCCCCGGCAGGCAATGCCCGCTGCCTTGATGTGGGTTTCGAGAAAGGGATCGAGCTCCTCGACGATGAGCACCTCATCCACCTGGGCGGCAAAGTCACGGATCATGGCAAAAGGCAGGGGCCAGGTGGTGCCGATCTTCAGCACCGAGGCCTCGGGCAGCGCCTCCTTGACATGGAGATAGGCGACCCCGCCGGTGATGACCCCGAGTTTCTTGCTCCCCCATTCGATCCGGTTCAGCGGCGAGGTTTCGACCCAGGAGGCCAGTTTGTCCATCCGGGCGGCAATGGCCCGGCGCCGCAGGCGGGCATTGGCGGGCAGCATGACGAATTTGGCCGGGTGTTTTTCGATGCCGATCGCCACCGGCCCGGTCTGGCGGTCGGCAACAGGCACCATCCCTTTGACATGGGCGACCCGGGTGGTGGTGCGCACGAGCACCGGGGTGTCGAACTCCTCGCTCACGGCAAAGGCGGCTTTCAGCATGGCATGCGCCTCGGCCGGATCGGCGGGCTCGAGCATGGGCAGTTTGGCGGCAAAGGCGTAGTTGCGGTTGTCCTGCTCGTTCTGTGAGCTGTGCATCTCCGGATCATCGGCATTGACGATGACGATGCCGCCCCGCACCCCGGTATAGGCGGCGGTAAAGAGCGGATCAGCCGCCACGTTCAGCCCGACATGCTTCATGGTGACCAGCACCCGGGCCCCGGCAAAGGAGGCGCCCAGCCCCACTTCGAGGGCAACTTTTTCGTTGGGGGCCCATTCGGTGTAAACACCCTCATATGTGCAGAGGTTTTCCAGGATCTCGGTGGATGGGGTGCCGGGATAGGCCGACGCCACCGTCACCCCCGCCTCCCAGGCGGCCCGGGCCAGGGCCTCATTGCCGGATAACCATTGTCTGTTGTCTGAATCGACCGTTGTCACAGTTTCTCCTTACATTGTCAACAGGTGAACTCCCCGCGCGCCGGCTGCAACCCTGTCTTGTCTGATACCACTCTGATACCACCGGGTTGCACCGGTTGCGGCTCGACGGCGCCGGGATGGGCAAATGCCGGTGAATGTGCCATGCTTCATATCATGGATACCGGGGAAGTTCAAGAAAATGAACAGTGCTGTTCGGGTAAAATTACCTAGCAAGCGAATTTTCCGGGGAAAAAGATCGGGAGTGCGGTATGGTTTGGTCTGAATGTGCCGACCTCGGCCGAAGATGGTCATGGTCTTGCCGGTCGGATAATTATTTTCGGCGAAAGGAGGAGGGGCGATGCTGCGGCAGGGCGAATTTGATGAGGTGCTGGTCAGGCGCCACGGTCCGGCGGTCCAGGAGCGTTTGCGCCGGGGCAGTGTCGGAGTCATGGGGCTCGGCGGACTCGGTTCGGCGGTTGCAATGGCCCTGGTTAGAATAGGTGTTGGCAAGTTGCGCCTTGCCGATTATGATGTGGTGGAACTGAGCAATCTCAATCGCCAGTATTACTTTGCCGACCAGATCGGCCAGCCCAAGACCCGGGCCCTGCGGGACACCTTGCTGCGCATCAATCCCCACGCGCATCTTGAAATGATCGACGGTCGCCTGACCGAGGAGACCATTGCCCCGCTGTTTCGCGGGGTCGATGTGTTGGTCGAGTGCTTCGATGATCCGGTCATGAAACCGGCGGCCCTCCGCGTCGCCCTTACCGGTCTCAAGGGGGTCGGCTATGTCGGTGCCTCCGGGATGGCCGGTTTTGGCGACGGCAATCTGATCCGTGTCCGCAAACTCTATCCCCGGGTTTATCTCGTCGGTGATGAACAATCAGAGGTCGGCCCGGAGCAGGGGTTGATGGCGCCGCGGGTGGGGATTGCTGCCCACCAGCAGGCCAATCAGGTGGTGCGCTTGCTGCTCGGTGCGGAGTGATGAGGGGATGATGGATTCAGGGGGCCTTTCCTGCCTTGGTGACGGTATACGAAAAAATGGAAATAGTCTGTAACGGTGAAAAAAGAGATATCCGGCCCGGAACCACGGTTGAAGCGTTGCTGGCAGAGATCGGGGTGACCCCGGACACGGTCTTTGTGGAATGTGACGGCGTTATTGTCAAGCGCGACGAGTATTCCAGCTTCGTTGTGACTGAAGGCGCCAGGCTGGAACTGATACGTTTTGTTGGAGGCGGCTGATATGCTGACCATTGCCGGGCGGGAGTTCCGCTCCCGTCTGTTCGGAGGAACGGGCAAATTTTCTTCGGCCCGCATCATGCGTGAGGCCCTTGACGCCTCGGGCTGCGAAATGGTCACCGTGGCCCTGCGCCGTATTGATCTCGCCAACCCCGAGGATGACATCATGAGCGTGCTGGACCGGGACAGGTATCTTTTCCTGCCCAATCCCTCCGGGGCGCGCGATGCCGCAGAGGCGGTGCGTCTTGCCCGGTTGGCCAGGGCGGCCGGTGGCGGCGACTGGCTCAAGCTTGAGGTGACCCCCGACCCGCGTACCCTGCTGCCCGATCCGGTGGAGACGCTGAAGGCCACCGAGATTCTGGTCCGGGAAGGTTTTATCGTCCTGCCCTACATCAACGCCGATCCGGTCCTTGCCCTGCGTTTGCAGGACGTTGGCGCCGCGGCGGTTATGCCGCTCGGCGCGCCGATCGGCACCA
>CAZUZJ010000223.1:0-4438 GCA_964624225.1 uncultured Desulfobulbia bacterium
TGCATGGCGTTGACCAGGCACAAGCCCTCTTTGATGCCGCTTTCGGCCAGGCATTGTTCCACCTGCGGGGTGATGTTGAGAAAGGCCCGGCGAGTGGGCACCTCAAACCAGAGTTCCTTGTGATAGCTCTTCACAGTTATTCTCCTCCAGCACGACTGAGCTTTTAGATGCGGGCAACGTCAATTCTCTCCTTGGTACCATGAAGGATGCCGATCATCAAGGCAAGGTATTCTTTGAGATGGCGGGTGATCAGGAAATTTTCCTGGACAAACCTTCGCGCTCTTTTGCCCATTTCCAGGCTTTTCTCCTTTCTGTGCAGCAGATATCTGATGCGCAGGGCGGCTCCTTCCGGGCTCTGAACCAGAAAACCCGTATAGTGGTTGATCACCTGTAATCTGATGCCGCCGGTATCACCGCCGATTACCGGTTTTCCTTTCCACATGGCCTCTGAAACCGTCAGTCCGAAACCCTCCTTAATTGACTTCTGCAGGACAATATCGGCGCCGCGCTGCAGGGCATTGATCTGCCGATGTGCGTCCGGGGGCAGCAGCAGGATGGAGATGTTTTTATCCTCTCCCGCCGCCTTTTTCACCTCGTTAATCACCATTGCGCCCTCAGGGTCATCGGTTGCGCCGCCACCGGCGAGGACAAGCTGCATCGGCGTCATTTTGCGGGCCTCCCGGTACGCCCGAATCACGCCGATCGGATCCTTGAACCTGTCAAATCTGGAAACCTGAAGAATGAGTGGCAGATGAGGGTCGAGGTCAAAGTCGGCACGTGTTTTTTTGATCTCCTCGTCGGGAAGCTCCATGTTTTTTTCGCTGAGCGGATCAATGGAGGGCGCGATCAGGTACTGGGGATGCGGCAGCGGTTGGGCAAAATCAGGAAGAGAGAATATGCTGGCATCATATGGGGCAACGTGTTTTTTGAGATATTTCCATACCGGTCGATACGGTCGGCTGCAATCGATGTGACAGCGCCAGACCCATTTCCCCCGGCGGTTCGGGCAGAGGCCGAGAAACGGGGCGGGCTGGGGATCATGGATAAAGACAAAGTCGGCATCTTCCAGGATGGACCGCAACTGTTCGCAGTTTTCGCGGTTGACCTCTTCGTAAGCAGCGAGCATTGCCTCGGTAAGGGGAACCTCATTGCCCTGCAAGCCATTGTGGAAAGCTTTGGTGCATTCGTAAAAGAGCGGTTTCCCTTCGATAACCTCCCAGCTGGTCTGCAAGCCAAGAGCCTCCATCAGGGGAATCATTTTGACGAGGATTTCCGCCACACCTCCTCCCTCGCGGGTCGAGTTGACATGGACGACCTTCATGCCCTTGAGTGGTTCAACCAGTTGGCGCAGATGGTCGACGACGTCATGACCGGCCGCCAGGGCATACTGTTCAAGCAGATCTGTCATGATGCACTTCCTCCCAGAGTGGTTTTGAGCAGCTGCTCCACGCGCCAGCGAAGCTCCTTGAGTGAAGAGAAGAAGGGGTCAATTGCCAGCAGTTGGCTGCGAAGAAGGGAAAATTCATCCCCCCAACCCTGGAGCCAGGCACTGAAATCGTCACAGCAGAGAGGGGTTCGCCTGCGGGCATCAATAAAATGATAAAAAACGGAGCCCAGGGACATATCATGCAGCACGGAAAGCAGCTCGGACGGATGATGCAGATAGCGCCTGGTATCAAAGACGACAATCTGCGATTTGAGAAAATAAAAACGCTGGTCCGCCCGAGCCCATGGCATGTAATCCTGCCGATCCAGATGCTCGGCAACCGTGTCAACAACATCCTCGCGAATCTCTTCGATCGTGGCATAGGCTGTCGGGGTGATCATGCTCAGTTTCTCTGCCAGCACTTTTTCATGCAGGGCGCGATAGGTCCAGGAGGCGAAATCATTGTTGTATTCCGGTTCATCGAAACGGGATTCGAGAAATCTGCCCCAGAAGTGGTGGTAGATGCTGGCCGCATCAACACGGATGAGGGCGTCGTGAAATTCCGCCAGCGTCTGGGCCTTGAACCCGGTTGATTGCGCAACCAGAGCGCAGTCGCGCAGGTGAAAAGGTTCCTGAACAGGATGTAAATCATTCGGATGTGCCATAAGGTGGCCTCCTTTTCTGGTCTTCAGATGGTGGTGTCTCGCTAAAAAACTCTGAGCGGGTTTGTTACATATTATTTTCTGCTGCTTCAAATTTCAACACAGCAACGGGAAGACAAGCAAAGACTTCCTCCAGGGAAAGTACCGGCTTGTCCTGCCTGGTCCGGGCCTGCAAGGCTTTGCCGGTAAAGATATTGCGCCAGCATCCCTCGGCAGTCAAGGGGGCATCGAGATATGTCTCCGCCCACACGGAACCACACGGTTTTTTCTTTCCCTGGTCGGTCAAGGCGAGAAAAAAACGTGTGGTCGCAGCGATGATGATCTGTTTCCCGGAGCGACGGGCAAATGCGCAGACGTGTTCCGCCTTGTCGCCGTCGGTTGATAAGGGAAGGTAAGTGCTGTGCCGGAAAAATTCGCTCTGCTGCTGCCGAAACTGCAACGTCTGCCAGGTGATGAAAAGTTTAATGCGGCCGTCCGCGATCGTATCAAAAAGTTCCGTCACCAGCCGCTGACGATCGTTCCCGTTACGGGCTGTCTGTTCCTCCAGCTTCTCCAGCATGTTCCGGCACTGATCGTAATCAACCGGACGACGGTTGTCCGGGTCAACCAGGTGAAAATTCCACAGCTCGCATCCCTGATAGATGTCGGGGACGCCAGGGGAACAGAGTTTGAGCAGGCACTGTGACAGGCTGTTATAGAGTCCCAGTCGGGCGATCAGGTTCTGGAACGGCAGAAAATCGGCAAGAAAGGGGGTGGTTGTGGAGGAAAGTAGCGAATCAATAAATGAAGAGGTGGCTTGCTCATAGAAGTCGTTCGGCTCGGCCCAGGAGGTGCGCATTTTTGCCTCCCGGCATGATTTTTTCATATATGCCTGCACACGCTGGCGGATATCGGCAAGGCCGCTCTCGTCGATATCCGCAAGTGGCCACATTCCAAGTAAGGTCTGGTAAAGCAGATATTCATCGTTGGCGCTGGGGGCGGTTTTACCGTTACTCTTTGTCTTGAAGCGGCGATTGCGCTTCCCCCAGTGGTGGAGGCGGATCTGCCACTGTTGCGGCATTTCAGACAGGACATTGATACGGCATCTGACATCTTCGCTTCTTTTGCTGTCATGGGTGGAAGTGGCAAGCATGGAATGGGGCCAGTGCTCGACCCGTTCGCGGCACAGCCGGTGAAAGGCGGCGACGCTGGCCCCGAAGCGGCGCGGGTCACCGCCGACCTCGTTGAGTGAGATCAACGGGTTGTAGATGTAAAAGGCCGTGTCTTCCATCCCCTTGGCCATGACCGGCGCGGTGAACTGTTGAAAGCGACGGGCAAAATCAGCCGCTGCCTGTCGAAATTCATGGTCTGTGCCGGCAATCGGTTCGAGCAGGAGAACTGAGTGCAGAAAGTCGAAGATGGTCTGGTCGGCGGCCGGGCTGTTTTTTTTTGCCTGGGCAATTGCCCAGTCAATGTAATTGCGGTCCTGAGCGGTCATGGTGTTTTCGGTGACATAGGTGCGGTAGACCGGAAAACAGGCAGCCACCTCTGACAGGGCCTCGCGCAGATTGTTCAAGGTGAAATCCCGGGTCTGCCAGTTCAACTCGGACAGCCTGTCCAGCCGATTGGCCAGGACATTTAATTCGCTGGCCAGGGAGAGGCGCATGATCCTCTTTTTGCTGTGATACAGGATAGTTTCAAAATCCTCCGTGATCGAGGTGAAACGACGATATGTGCGCAGGAGGTGCTTTTCTGCGCTGCTCTCCACGAAAAGCTTGTTGACCAGGTTGGTAAAATCGTATCCCGTGGTGCCGTGAACAGGCCATTCCTTGGGTAAATGTTCAAAAGGAGCAAGTATTTTTTCCACAACCAGATAAATGGGGAGCACCGTGTCCGCCGGCGATGTCGGCTGCAGACTGCGCGTCAGTCGCTGATAGTATTCAGCCGGATCATACAGCCCGTCGGGATGGTCGATACGCAGCCCCTCAACCAGCCCTTGCTTGACCAGATCAAGGATCAGCCGGTGGGTCATCTCGAATACCTGTTCGTTTTCGACACAGACGGCGGCAAGATCATTGATGTTGAAGAAACGCCGGTAGTTGATTTCGTCGGCCGCCACTTTCCAGTAGGCGAGACGGTAAGGTTGCAGCTCGAGCAGGGCGTGGAGGGCAAGGAGACTGGTCGAAGCGGGATTGTTGTATTCCGCTGCCGTTTCTTCCAGTTGGCGATAAATATCCTGGCTGCTTGCGGCCAGCTGGGCGAGACGTTTTTTAAGGATTTCCTTGTCCCGCCGGCGGATGAGAATTTTTTTCGGGTCCATCTCCGGACAGGGCGGTAACTGGGAAAAGGCGGTGATAATGCTGTGCAGTTC
>CAZUZJ010000224.1:0-4421 GCA_964624225.1 uncultured Desulfobulbia bacterium
CCGGAGAGGAGTATGTGCTGATCGGCGCCGGCATCAATGTCAACAATCGCGATTTTCCGCCGGAGCTCGACGCCATCGCCGTCTCCATGGCCCAGATCCTCGGTGGCGAGCTTGATCTCGAAGCGGTGGCCTGTGACCTGCTGGCGAAATTCGCCTGGTACATCGGGCTGCTGTATCGGCAGGAGGAGTGCACTCTGGCCGAGCGGCAACCGCTGGCGGCGTTTGCCGGCGGCGGGCTGCTCGACCGCTGGCGGCAGTTGTCCGATTCCATCGGCCGGCGGGTGCAATTTGGTTATGACGTCCAGCAGCAGCCGCAGTTTACGGCGCGGGTGCTCGGTCTCGATGACGACGGCGGCCTGCGTCTGCTGGTCGAGGATGGGGTCGAGATCAGTGAATACGCCGGTGAGATTATCTATCTTGATTGAGTGCGGCTTGCGGAATGAAAAGCCATGAGCACGAATGCCACTCCTCGCATCTCCGTCATCATCCCCACCCATAACCGGGCAGATTTTCTCTCCCAGGCCATCGATTCGGTGCTCGACCAATCCCTGCCGGCGGCCGAGCTCATTGTGGTGGACGATGGTTCCACCGACGATACCGCCTCCCTGCTGGCCGGCTACGGCGACAGGTTGCGCGTCATCCGCCAGGAAAATCGGGGGCCGGCCGCGGCGCGCAATAGCGGCATCCGGGTCTCTTCCGCTTCCTTTCTCGCCTTTCTCGACTCGGGCGATTGGTTTGCCCCGGACAAACTTGCCATCCAGCATCCGGCCATGCTTGCCCGGCCAGACCTGCTCATCTCCCACACCGATGAAATCTGGTACCGGGGGGGCAAACTGCTTAATCAGAAGAAAAAGCATGGCCGACCGGGAGGTTCCATCTTCGCCCAGTGCCTGCCCCTCTGCGTGGTCGGCATGTCCACCGTCATGGTCCGCCGGGAATTTTTCGATGTGGTCGGACTGTTCGACGAGGAGCTGCCCTGCTGCGAGGATTACGACCTGTGGCTGCGGGCCGCGATTCGGCTGCCTTTTCTCAAGATCAACGAGCCGCTCACCATCAAGCAGGGCGGCCGGTCGGATCAGGTTTCCGCACACTATCGATTGGGCATGGACCGCTTCCGGATCACGGCACTGGTCAAGCTCCTTGCAACTGCACCTTTAAGCCGTGAACAACGCACTTTAGCCGGCCGGGAGCTTGCCCGCAAATGCCGCATCTACGGGAACGGCTGCATCAAGCATGGGCGACCGGAAGAGGGCCGCTATTATCTTGGTCTGGCCGCAGCGTACCGGTGATAGATGGTCCAGGCCAGGCCGGGGATGAGAAAGAGCAGGGCCAGTCGCACCACCACCAGCCTTGGGCCGACGCCGTGGTCGAGCGCCGCTCCGGTAAAATAGGTGGAAAGGCTTAAGATCAGGGTGAGCAGGGCCATTTCTGCGGCAAAGACCCGGCCCCGGAAGCGGTCCTCCACCATCTTCTGGAGCAGAGTGGTGGAAAACACCCATTGGACCGCCCCGCCGAGATGGCCGCAGAAGACAAAGAGGGCGGCCCAGGCCAGGGTCGGTGCCTGGCTGAAAAGGAGATAGGCGCCGGAGGCGACAAAGAAGCTGGCGCCGATGGCCCGTGACATGGCGAGCCTGCCTTCCCCGAAAAGGCGCCAGGCGAGGAGCGGCCCTAAAGCCGCGCCGAGGCCGCGCACGCTGTAGAGGATACCGCTGTTGCCGCCCTGACCTTCCGGAGTGGCGAACACCTGCTCGCCAAAGACGGTGAGCATAACAAGGATGCCGCCGGACATGGCCCAGCCGCTTTTCACCAGCAGCAGGGCAGTCACCTTCGGGTGGCCGGCGACATAGCCCAGGCCTTCCCGCAGATCGTTTATCCCGAGAAAATCGGCCAGCGCAAAGGGGCGTGCGGGCCGCTGGTCCTTCTCCGGCAGGGTCAGACCGCTGATCAGCAGGGCGGAGACGAGAAAGGTGGCGGCATCGAGGACAATGGCGGTCTGCCAGCCGAAACGGGCGGTGGTGAAGCCGCCGAGGGCCGCCCCGAAGGCCAGCATCACCGACCAGGTCGCTCCGCCCAGGGCATTGGCCAGGTTGAGTTCCTCCCGGCGACAGAGGTTGGGGATGGCGGCGCGGCGGGCCGGATCGGCAAAGGTCCACAGGGATTCCTGGATGAGCGCCAGGGCATAAACGAACCAGACCTGCTCGGGCTGCCGGATCAGCAGAAAACAGAGCACCACCCCGACCCGCAGGATGTCGCAGCTTATCATAATCGTCTTACGGGAAAAGCGGTCGGCGATCACCCCGGCCGCCGGGCCGAGGATGGTGGTGGGCAGGAATTTGGCGATGAGAAACCAGCTCACCGCCGTGCCGGATCCGGTGAGCTGCTGGAGCAGGACAAAGACGGCGATGTAGTTGAACCAGTTGCCGAACTGACTGATCACCCCGGCCAGCCACAGCCGGGTGAATTGGCGGTTGCTCTGAAAGAGGATGATGTAACTGCGCCAGTCGTTGACTGAGAGGAACGGGTCGGGTGGTGATGAATCTTTCATGTCCACGGGAACGGTGTGCAGAGCTGGAGAGGTAAATGGTTGAAGAGGGCGGACGGCCATGGTAACAATAAAAAAAGATGCAGCCACTGCCTGCTTTTTTCGACTTTCGACTATACCCGACAACTTATCAATCGTGCAGGGGGAAAAATGAATAAACCGCTTGGTATTACCGTCATCAGGCACATCGTTGACAGTCAGCGCCTCCACCCCGAGGCCACCGGCGATCTGTCCGGCCTCTTGAATGAACTGATCGTCGCCGGCAAGACCATTTCCGCGGAAGTCAACATGGCGGGTCTGGCTGATGTCCTCGGTATGTCGGGCAAGACCAATATCCAGGGCGAAAAGGTGCAGAAGCTTGACGAGTTTGCCAACAACACCATCAAGAAACGGATGGCGCGCTGCGGTTATCTCTGTGTCATGACCTCGGAGGAGGAGGATGATGTCATTCCGGTGGTCGAGGGTTACGAGGGCAAATATACTCTGGCCTTTGACCCGCTCGACGGTTCGACCAACATCGACGTCAACGTCAATATCGGCACCATCTTTTCCGTGCATCGCCGACGTTCGGGCAGCGGTCCGGGGGACCGGGGCGATCTGCTCCAGAAGGGCCGCGATCAGGTGGCGGCGGGCTACATCCTCTATGGCTCCAGCACCATGATGGTGTTCACCACCGGCGAGGGGGTGCAGGGCTTCACCCTCGATCCCAGCGTCGGCGAGTTCTATCTCTCCCATCCCGACATCCGCACCCCGGAGCGGAGCAAGTACCTGTCGGTGAACGACAGCAACAGCAAGTACTGGCCGGACAATGTCCGGCGCTGGATCGATACCCTCAAGGAGGAAAACCGGGAAAAGAAACGCCCCTGCAGCTCCCGCTACATCGGCTCCCTGGTGGCGGATTTCCACCGCAACCTCATCTCCGGCGGCATCTTTGCCTATCCCCGCGACAGCAAGGACCCGAAAAAACCTTACGGCAAGCTTCGGCTGCTCTACGAGGCGGCTCCGCTCGCCATGCTGATCGAGCAGGCCGGCGGCCGGGCCATCACCGATGACGGCATCAACATCCTCGACATCGAGCCCATTGACCTGCACCAGCGGGTGCCGCTGATTATCGGCAGCAGGCTTGATGTCGATGAGGCGGAGGCGGTATTGAAGGGATAGGGGAGGAACAAAGGACAGAAGGCAGGTGCTCGGCAGACGAAGGAACGGAGCAGGCAGGGGGGCGTTGTCCGGCTTTCCGGCGGTCAACTTGTCCGGTGCCGCGGAATTCGCACCGTAAAGGTCGTGCCGCGGCCTTCCTCGCTCTCCAGGGCGATTTCCCCATCGTGTCTGGTGATGATTTCCCTGACGATGCTGAGCCCCAGGCCGGTGCCCACGCCTTCCCCTTTGGTGGTGAAGAATGGTTCGAATATTTTTTCCTGCATTTCCCGGCTGATGCCGCAGCCGGTATCGGAAATGGCCACACACAGATGGTCGTTTCCCATGAAGGTCCGGATGGTGATTGTGCCGCGGGCTTCGATGGCGTGGGCCGCATTGACAAGCAGATTCACAAACACCTGTCCCAATTGGTTCGGGTGACAGGTGAGGAGTGGGAGGTCACCAAACTCCTTTTTGATCTCCGCCTTGTACTTCAGCTCATTCCAGGCCACCGTGAGGGCATTTTCCAGGCATTCGTTGATATTGACGGTACTGCAGGCGTCCTGTTCCTTGCGGGTGAACGACTTCAGGCCGGCCACGATTTTTCTTATCTTTTCCACACCTTCCAGGCTGTCGGCAATGATTTCCCGGCCGTCTTCCAGCAGGAAATCAATTTTACGTTCTTTCTTCTCCTCGAGCAGGGCGTTGTGTTTCTCCTCCGGCAGCAATGACAGGGAGTTAT
>CAZUZJ010000225.1:0-4412 GCA_964624225.1 uncultured Desulfobulbia bacterium
ACCGGTTCGGCAGCAGCGGCCGGCAACCGGCCCGGACCGCCTCGATCACCGCGAAACCGTAAAACTCGTGGTGGGCGGTGGAGACGACGATATCGCCACGACTGAGCAACCGGCAGTAAGCGGCATGATCCCGGACAAAACCGGCATGAAGAACCCGTGAACCAAATTGATCAATGGCGCGAGAAAAAATTTCCGGCTGCCGGGCAAAGGACTGGCCGAGCAGGATCAGCTGAAAATTGACCCCCTCCGCGGCCAGGGCAAAGAGGGCGGCAAAAAAGGCGGCCGGATCCTTGTCATGTTCCCAGCGATGATTCCAGACAATAACCGGGGGCCGGGATCGGGAACCAGGCTCGCTCGTCCAGCGGTCAAGATCGCGGAAATCGACCGGCGGATATAGCACCTCGCTCTTTTCCCGCAGCGTCTCGGCAAGCTGAAGCCGCATGTCCGGAATCCGCCGGCACAATGCCGCGCAACCGGAGAAGAAGGTCTCAAGGTTGTAGGCGGAGTTGAAGGCCACCCGGTCCGAGGCAACGGCGGTCATCATGTTGGTCACGGCAAAATGCATGTCCCGTTCATCCTCAATCTGCACCGGATAGGCGAACTGGTTTTCATGAAAATAGGTCAGCACCGGTATCTGCCCGAGCCAGGCCGGCCCCAGGCCGCGCAGGGTGGCGACATCGACGAAGGTCGAGCAGAGCACCAGGTCATGGGAGCGGCTCGGTGTCAGCAGGGCGGCGTAATGGGGCGCGGAAAAGCGCATCCGCCATTTCCAGCTCCGGGCCGGCAGCCCGCGCAGATCGAAGGCAAAGGGCAAATGGGCGGCGAGCCCGGCAAGAAAGCGCTGATGGGAGCCGCCACAGTAGGGCTCGAGAACGAGAATCCTCACCCGGGCCGCTCCCGTGACGTCCACGCCGGCATCAGACTTTCAGGGCAGCCATCGCCTCTTTGAAGGCGGCCCGCGACCGCTCGATCACCGCATCCTCGACGCAGAAGGCAAAACGGACATAGCCCGGCGCCCCGAAGCCGCGGCCAGGCACCCCGAGAATCTTGTACCGTTGCAGATGGGCACAGAATTCGACGTCATCGATGGGCGACTGCGGGAAGAGATAAAAGGCCCCTTTCGGCGGGGTAAAGAAAAAGCCCGCCTCCTTCAGGATGCTGCAGAAGGTTTCCCGCCGTTTGGCGTAGATCGCGGTGTCCACCGTCACCCCTTGCAGTTCGGCCACCACCCGCTGCATGAGCGCCGGGGCATTGACAAAACCGAGGATCCGGTTAGCCAGGGTCATCGCCCCAAGCAGCTCGGACCGGTCGGTGATCTCCGGGTGGACGGCAATATAGCCGATCCGCTCGCCCGGCAGGGAGAGATCCTTGGAATAGCTCGACACGATGATGCTGTCGCGATAATTGGCAAAAATCGACGGCACCGCACAGCCGTCGTAGATGATCTTCCGGTAGGGTTCGTCGCTGATGAGAAAGATGGCCCGCCCCAGTTTTTTGGCCTGACCGGCCAGCAGCCCGCTCAAAGCGCGGATCTCCTCCTCCCCGTAAATCTGGCCGGTGGGATTGTTCGGGCTGTTGATGATGATGGCCTTGGTCTGCGGGGTGATGGCCGCCTCGATGGCGGCGAGATCGAGGGTAAAGTCGGGCCGGGTCGGCACCACCACGCTTTTGCCGCCCTGGTTGTCGATATAAAAGGTGTACTCGACAAAGAAGGGGGCAAGGATGATGACCTCTTCCGCCGGGTTGAGGATTGCTTTCAACACCACGTTGAGGGCTCCGGCAGCGCCGCAGGTCATCAGCAGCTCATCGCCGGACAGGGAAATTTCCTGCTCCCGGCCGATCTGAGCAGCCAGGGCGTCGCGCACCTGGGGATAACCGCCGTTCGGCATATAGCTGTGGCGACCCGGCCCATGGTCCGCAGCAATCCGCTGGAGAACCCGGTCAAACTCAGGCGGCGGCGGCAGATCCGGATTACCGAGGCTGAAATCAAAGACATTCTCCGCGCCATACTCCTTTTTGAGCTTGGCCCCCTCCTCGAACATCTTGCGAATCCAGGAGGATGCGGTGGCAAAATTACCCATTTTCGATGAAATACTGCTCATGATGAAGATTCCTTTTTATGATGGTTTCGTAAATACAGAAAATCAACCACAGAGCGCCAAGAGGTAACTAGTTGTAATTTAAAAAGTTTTTTTTCTGCCTCTTCTGTGCGCTCTGTGGCAAAAAAGACCTTTTCCGATTTTGTCTTTTATGGTTGATTGAATTTCTTTTTAAAAAACTGATAGGCCGCATTGATCTCCTTCATCTTTTCCTCGGCCACGCCCTGAAACTCCGGGCCGAGATGACCGACCTTGTCCGGATGATACTTCATGCTGAGCTGGCGGTAGGCCTTCTTGATCTCGTCAAAAGTGGCAGCCGGGGTCAGGCCGAGCACGTCGTAATACTGCTGCTCCTGGTTGACCGCAGCGCGGCGGCGATAGAGATACCGGCTCTGGATGGTTTGCAGGTCATAAGGAGAAAGTTCGAGGTACTCGGCAATGGTGCGGGCCAGTTCCAGCTCCTGGTCGGTGACGATCTCATTGGCGAATAAGACCTGATAGACGAGCTCAACCAGGATGAGGCGCGGCTCGTAGGCAAAGGAGGCGCGAAAGCGGGCCAGCTGGGTTTCCAGGGAATCGCTGCTGCGGGAGGCGTCCTTGATCAGCTCCCCGACCCAGAACATCTTGTTCTGGTCATAACGGAGCTGGGTGCGGAAAAAATTCTTGATGGTCTGCTGCTCGGCCCGGGTGATTTTGCCGTCAAACTGGGCGATCTTCACGAGAATGTTGATCAGCGAGGCGACAAAATCGTTGTGCGCCTCGGTCTGGCTGCGTTCGTACTCGCTCACCTTCCGGCGGATATAATAGGAAAAGGCCCAGAAACCGATAAAGAGAAAAAGAAAAAAGAAGAGACCGCCGGCCAACAGGATGCCGATGACATCGATGAGCAACGGCGCACCGCCGAAGGCGAGCAGCAGGAGAGCCGCCACCAGCAGGCAGCCGCCACAGCCCGGCTGGTTATGATACTGGTACTGGTATCTCATCGATTGTTCTCGGCAAACAGGGCCTCGATGAACTCATCGGCATCGAAATCGCGCAAATCGTCCATCTTCTCGCCGATGCCGATAAAACGGATGGGGATGGAAAATTCCCGGCAGATATTGACGACAATGCCGCCCTTGGCGGTACCGTCGAGCTTGGTCAGGGCAAGGCCGGTGACGCCGACCGCATCGTTAAAGAGCCGGGCCTGGGAGATGGCGTTCTGGCCGGTGGTGGAGTCGATGACGAGCAGCACCTCGTGGGGGGCGCCGGCGATCTTCTTGTCCATCACCCGCCTGATCTTCTTCAGCTCCTCCATCAGATTGACCTTGGTGTGGAGCCGGCCGGCGGTATCGACAATCACCACGTCCGCCTTTTTCCGGCGGGCATGATCCATGGCGTCATAGACCACGGCCGAGGGATCGGCGCCGGACTGCTGGGCCACGACATCGACCCCGATCCTTTTTCCCCAGATCTGCAACTGCTCCACCGCCGCGGCCCGGAAGGTGTCACCCGCCACCAGCAGGACGCTCTGTCCTGATGTGACGAATTTACGGGCCATTTTGCCAATGGTGGTGGTCTTGCCGACGCCGTTGACTCCGACCACCATGATGACAAAAGGCCCCTCGGCCGGCATGACCAGCTCGGCCGGCTGATCCGAGCTGTGAATGAAAGCGGAGATCTTCTCTTTCAGCACCTTTTTCAGGGCCTGGGGATCGCTGAGTTCCTTGCGGGCAACGCTGGTCCGGGCACTCTCGATGAGTTCCTGGGCGGTGCCGACCCCGAGGTCGGCGGCAATGAGGATCTCCTCCAGGTCGTCGAGCAGCTCCGGATCAATGACCTTTTTGCCGAGAAAAAGCTCATCCACCCGGCTGACAAAGGATGACCGGGTCTTGGCCAGCTTCTCCTTGAGCCGGACAAAGAGACCGCCACCCTCCTCGACCGGTGCCGCAACCTCCTCCACCGGTCGGGACAAACCGACAGCATCGGCAACCGGCACCGATGGGGCAACGGGTTCCTCCATTGCCGGAGCGATTGCCTCACTTTCCACAACTTCCGGCGCCGGAACCTCGTCCTTGCCGCCGATTTTCAATTTTTTCCTGAACCAGCCAAGCATGCTTTCTCCTCTTACCGGTATCATGCCGCCCTCAGCCGAGCGCGACACCGGCCCAGACGCAAAGCGCCATCAGATAAAAATGGCTTTCCAGCCAGAATTCGAGCCGCATTCCCTGCACCACCCGCCGGGTTTCATAAAGACGGGTGAGGACAGGCAGCGACGCTACGGGCACAAGCAACAGGGGCGCAGCCGGGGCAATGAGACCGGCCACGGGAAAG
>CAZUZJ010000226.1:0-4332 GCA_964624225.1 uncultured Desulfobulbia bacterium
ATCGACTATCAGGCCGCCGAGGTGGACAAGGTCAAACGCTCCGAGTCGGGCATGATCGTCGATCCCATCACCGTGGAGGAGGAGCAGACGGTGGGCGAGGTCAAGGAGATCATGAACACCTACCGCATCTCCGGGGTGCCGGTCCTCAAGGGCAGGACGCTGGTGGGTATCGTCACCAACCGCGATCTGCGCTTTGTTTCCCATCTCGACCTGCGGGTCAAGGAAGTCATGACGAGCAAGAATCTGGTCACCGCCAGGGCCGGTATCACCCTGGAACAGTCCAAGGCCCTGCTCCACGAGCACCGCATCGAAAAACTGCTGGTGGTCAACGACAAGGGCGAACTGCAGGGGCTTATCACCATCAAGGATCTCGAAAAGATCAAGAAATACCCGCTCGCCGCCAAAGACGGTCTGGGCCGCCTGCGGGTCGGCGCCGCCATCGGCGTCAACACCAGCCTCGACGACGTGGAAAAGCTGCGCAAGGCAGAGGTTGACATCCTGGTCCTCGATTCGGCCCACGGCCATTCGAAAAACATCCTGAACGCCCTCCGCGCCATCAAGAGCAGCTATCCCGACATCCAGGTCATTGCCGGCAACATCGCCACCGCCGAGGCGGCGGATGATCTGATCAAGGCCGGCGCCGACTGCATCAAGGTCGGCGTCGGTCCGGGCTCCATCTGCACCACCCGTATCGTTGCCGGCGTCGGTGTGCCGCAGCTCACCGCCATCCTCAACTGCAAAAAGGTGGCGGCGCAGCACGGCATCCCGGTCATCGGCGATGGCGGCATCAAACATTCCGGCGACATTACCAAGGCCCTCGGCATCGGCGCCGACGTCATCATGATCGGCGGCCTGTTTGCCGGCTGCGACGAAACACCGGGGGAGACCTTCCTCTACCAGGGTCGCACCTACAAGGGTTATCGGGGCATGGGCTCGCTCGGCGCCATGAAAAAGGGCAGCAGCGACCGCTACTTCCAGGACGAGATCGAGTCCCCTGCCAAACTGGTGCCGGAGGGGATCGAGGGCAAGGTGCCCTATCGCGGCCCGATCTGTGACACCATCTACCAGCTCATCGGCGGCCTGCGCTCCGGCATGGGCTACCTCGGCGCCCGGGACATCAGGGAACTCCAGCTGAAGGCCAAATTCGTCCGCATCAGCCCGGCCGGCCTGCGCGAGAGCCACGTCCACGACGTCATCATCACCAAGGAGGCGCCGAATTACCGGCTCGGCTGATTTCACCACGGAGAACACGGAGAGAACGTATAGTCATTCAAAATATTTTCTCTGTGCTCTGTGATCTCCGCGGTAAAAAAAGACTTTTACGATACTGAGACGATAATGAACATTCACAGCGAAAAAATTCTGATTCTCGATTTCGGTTCCCAGACCACCCAGCTCATCGCCCGCCGTATCCGCGAGCAGAAGGTCTACTGCGAGATCCATCCCTACACCCTTGCCCTCGACACAATCAAGGCGATGCAGCCCAAGGGCATCGTCCTCTCCGGCGGCCCGGCCAGCGTCTATGACCCTGATGCGCCGCTGAGTGATCCTGGTCTCTTTGCGCTGGGCCTGCCGGTTCTCGGCATCTGCTACGGCGCCCAGCTCATGACCCAGCAGCTCGGCGGTCGGGTGGAACGGGCGGAAAAGCGGGAGTTCGGCAAAGCCGAGCTGGCGATCAAATTCACCGGCGGGCTGTTCGCCGGCCTGCAAACCGATTCCGCCCAGTACCAGGTCTGGATGAGCCACGGCGACCGCATCGAGGTGCTGCCCCCGGGTTTTGTCGCCTCGGCGGTGAGCGAGCACTCGCCCCATGCCGCCATTCGCCATGAAAATAAAAAACTGGTGGGTGTCCAGTTCCATCCGGAGGTGGCCCACACCCTGATCGGCACCGACGTGCTGCGCAACTTCATTTTCGGCCTCTGTGGCTGCGAGCCGAACTGGACCATGCACAACTTTGTCGAAACCACGGTCCGCGACATCCGCGACAAGGTCGCGGGCGGCAAGGTGATCTGCGCCCTGTCCGGTGGGGTCGATTCCTCGGTGACCGCCGCTCTCGTCCACCGCGCCGTCGGCGACCAGCTTATCTGCATCTACGTCAACAACGGGCTGATGCGCACCGGTGAGACGGCAAGCCTGATGCGCTATTTTCGGGAAAAAACCCATCTCAACGTCATCGACATCGACGCCGAGGACTACTTTCTCGGCCGCCTGGCCGGGGTGGTCGATCCGGAGGAGAAACGCAAGCGGATCGGTTACGGTTTTATCGAAATCTTCGAGCAGGAGGCGGCCAAGCTCGGCGATGTCAGGTATCTCGCCCAGGGCACCCTCTACCCAGATGTCATTGAAAGCGTCTCGTTCCGCGGCGGCGCGGTGATCAAGTCCCACCACAACGTCGGCGGCCTGCCGGAGAAGATGAAACTCGCCCTCATCGAACCGCTGCGCGAACTGTTCAAGGATGAGGTCCGCGAGCTCGGCCTCGAACTCGGCCTGCCGGAGGAGGCCATTTACCGCCAGCCTTTCCCGGGCCCGGGACTCGGCATCCGCATCATGGGCGAGGTGACCCGCGAACGGCTCCATGTCCTGCGCCAGGCTGATGTCATCGTCCTGGAAGAGATGAAGAAATCCGGCTACTACCGCAAGGTCTGGCAGTCCTTTGCCGTGCTGCTGCCGATCCAGACGGTGGGGGTGATGGGGGACGAGCGCACCTATGAGCACGTCATCGCCCTGCGGGCGGTGGACAGCGTCGATGCCATGACCGCCGACTGGTCGCGCCTCCCTTACGAGCTGCTCGGCCGCATCTCCAACCGCATCATCAATGAGGTGCGCGGCGTCAACCGGGTTGTCTTCGACATCTCCTCCAAGCCGCCCAGCACCATCGAGTGGGAATGATGGAGATTGCGGATTGCGGAGATCACTGAAAAAATATTTTCATTCCACTGTATTGCCTCCGTGTGCTCTGTGATCTCCGTGGTTAATGTTCAGTTTTTACGAGACAGCCAAACATGCTGAAAACAGGCATTTATGTTGACGCTGAAAACATCCGCCTCTGCGGCGGCTACGGCATGCGCTACGACGTGCTGGTGGACTTTGCCAACTGCGACGATTCGGTCATGCTGCGGGCCAATTCCTATCTGGCCGAAGATCAGGAACGGACGGCCACCGACCAGGAATACCGGCAGAAGCTCTACAACTATCATGACATCCTCCGCAAGTGCGGCTTCAAGATCATCAAGAAATACGTCCAGCGCTATTTCGAGGAGGACGGCACGGTCACGACCAAGGCCAACGCCGACATGGATCTGGCCATCGACGTCATCCTCCAGTCCCGCAACCTCGACCGCATCATCCTGGTCACCGGGGACGGTGACTTTCTCCGTCTGGTCAGCGCCCTGCAGAACAAGGGCTGCCGGGTGGAGATCATCGGCTTTCACAACGTCAGCACCGCCCTGAAAGAGGAAGCGGATTTTTATCTCTCCGGTTTTCTCCTGCCCGGCCTGCTGCCTATCCAGGGCGAGCGGGAAAACGAGGAGTGGCAGCGCGGGACGGTGGCCACCTACAAGGCGGATCGCGGTTTCGGTTTCATGCGCTATTATCGTCTCTCCTCAGCCACCGGCCTGGAGTCCCACACCGTTTTTTTTCATTACTCCAAGTCGCTGTACGAAAACGAACCGCAGGTCTTTGCCAATCCGCACACCATCTTCGAGTTTCAGATCTGCCCGACGCCGAAGGATCCCGCCAAGATGGAGGCTGTGCATATCCGCCGTCTCGATGACGAATCGAGATAGCCAAGAAGACAGCAGGCAAAAGTCAGCAGGCGATCAGGGTCGGACATCCATGCCGACAGCGGTCGCGTCGCCTCGCTGAGCATCACCTATCGGAAACAGCCATGGAACCGAAAACCACTGTCCTTCCCCTGCCCGACCCGATCCAGGCAGGCAGACTGCTGCGCAGCCTCTTCGCCATTGCCGATGTCATGAACGCCGGCAAGATGACCTTTGCCGCCCGCATGGAGCGTCTGCTCACCATTGTCCTCGACTTTCTCGGTGTCGAACAGGGCTCTCTCATGGTTCTGGAGGGAAAAAATCTGGTGGTCCGGGCCGCCACCCGCAAGGAGATCGTCGGTCACAAGCAGGAACTGACCGACGAGTCCGTTGCCGCCTGGGTGGCGAAAAACGGCAAACCGCTGTTTATCCCCGACATCGCCAAGGACAGCCGCTTTCCCCGACGGCCTGGCATCTACAAAAAGGATTCCCTGCTCTCCGCCCCGATCATCCATCAGGACAAGGTCATCGGCGTCATCAACGCCACCGACCGCACCGGCAGCCGCGATCT
>CAZUZJ010000227.1:0-4272 GCA_964624225.1 uncultured Desulfobulbia bacterium
CCGATGAAGATGTCGCGGGCGCCGAGAACCTCGGCCCAGGCCACCGCATGGGAGAGGAAAATGGTATTACGGCCCGGGACATAGGTGACGGGCACCCGGGCGGCCATCTCGGCGGCGCTGCGCTGTTTCGGCACGGCGATGGCGCTGGTCAGGGCCGAGCCGCCGATCCGGTCGAGATCGAGCCGCAAAACGAGATGGGCGACCGCGCCGAGCCGGCGGGCGATCTTGCGGGCCCGCCGGATCTCGATCTTCTGGCGCTGTCCGTATGAAAAACTGAGGCAGTGGCAGGCAAAACCACGAGCGCGGGCAATGGCCAGCACCGTGGTGGAATCGAGCCCGCCGCTCAGCAGAACGATTGCTTTGGCTTCTGATGGTGTCATAACGGATAGTGGATGGGCAAGGGGGTTGTAAGGCGAATTTCATCAGGAGCGACCGCGGCCCGGTATGCGACCACCAGCACGCCCTCTTGGGCTGCCCTGCCCAGGGTTGCCGCATAGAGAGGATCGATGTGGGCGGCTGGGGAAAAAATATCTCCGTCGTTGCGCTGCACGCAGAAGACGAGCGCTGCCCCGTGTCCAGCCCGATGCAGCCGGACAAGCTCCTCCAGGTGCCGAGTGCCGCGGGCGGTGACGGCATCGGGAAACATGGCCGTGCCATCTTCCACCAGGGTGCAGTTCTTTACCTCGACATAGATGGTCTCCCGGCCGCGTCTCAGAAGAAAATCGAGGCGGCTCGCGCCGCACACCACCTCGGGCCGGATCGTATCGCAACCGGCCAGCTCGCCGATCACGCTGTTTTCCAGGCCCTCCCGCACCAGCTGGTTGGTGCGGGCCGTGTTGATGCCGACCCAGCCACCGTTGACCCGGATCATCTCCAGAGTGAAGGGGTATTTGCGTTTGCGGTTGTTGCTTGCCGACAGCAGAACCGGGTTGCCGGGGGAGAGGCAGCCGCGCATGGAGCCGGTGTTGGGGCAATGGGCGGTTATCTGTTGGCCGTCCGCCATCTGCACGTCAGCGAGAAAGCGTTTATGGCGGCGGATCAGCGTTCCGGGGACGAGGTCGGTAAATTTCATTGCAAATTCCGTGTTGATCGGCTCCAATACGAACGAAACATGTTGATCTCGTTAAAATCCGCAAGCCATGGCAGGCGGGAAAGTGAAAACAACGAGTCACAAAACACGGCCCGTCGGAATCGTGGCCTTTTCGGTTCCGACAAACAGTGCATCAACATTAATGACAATGCGCCGCCATGCCGAATCCCCCCCCGCCTGACCGTAAGCTTTCCCGCAAAAAGGCGGTGGCCCTGCGTTACGACGAGAAACAGGACGCCTCGCCGAAGGTGGTGGCCAAGGGCGTCGGCCGGCTGGCGGAAAAACTGCTGGAGCTGGCTCGCAGTCATAACATCCCGGTCCACGAGGATGCCGATCTGGTGGAGGTCCTCTCCAGACTCGAAATCAACGAGGAAATTCCGGAATCGACCTATTTCGTGGTGGCGGAAATTCTCGCCTTTGTCTATCGCACCAATCAGAAGTACAAACGATGATGGCGACTTTTTCCTTTGCCATTGCCAAAATTGATTTTTTGGGAGAGCATCACCGATACCCTTGCGATCTCCGACTGGGAAAAATCTTCCCCTGGCCCGGTTTTTTCCCTGCCCTGGCCCGTTGCCCTCACTAAATCATCCCGGCCCGCTGATTTCAAGCACCAAACGCGTCAGGCGGCAAAATAACGCTCTGGCCCGCTCCTCAGCATGATCGACCTCGCTTTCTGGCATATGATTTGCATAATTAACTGGCAAACAGTGACAGGGAGGGAGTTATGTTCATCCGCAACCGACTCGGTCTGCTCGAAGGCACCGAAACCATGCTGGCCCACGGCCAGCGTCTCAACCAGCTCACCAACAATCTGGCCAATGTCGATACCCCCGGCTACAAGAAGGAGGATGTCACCTTCTGGGAGATGCTGCACCGGACCAACGAAAAACGGCAGCGCGTCGGTAAGGCACTTAAAATACTGACAAATCATCAGCCCGGCGCAGTAAAGACCACCAACAACCCCTTTGATTTTTCCATCAACGGTCAGGGGTTTTTCAAGCTCGATACCCCGCAGGGGGTCCGCTATTCCCGGGCCGGCAATTTTCTTGTCAATGGCAACGGACAGCTCGTTAATCCAGACGGCCATGCCGTGCTGGGTGACGGCGGCCCGATCGTCATCAATGGCAACGAGGTTTCGCTGGCCACCGACGGCACCCTGCTGGTGGATGGTATCAACGTCGGGCGTCTTGACATCGCCACCTTTGCCGATGTCAACAATCTTGAGAAGGAGGGCACCAACCTCTTTCGCATCAAGGAAGGCAGCGGCATGGAGGAGGAGCCGGCCGTCGATTTCTCGGTGCAGCAGGGCACCCTGGAAACCGCCAATGTCAATCTGGTGGCCGAGATGACCGCCCTGCTTGATCTGCATCGGGCCTATGAGGTCCAGCAAAAGTCGATCCGCACCTTTGACGAGATCGATAACAAGGCGATCAACACCGTCGGGAAATTGACATCATAAGAAAGAAATTGACTGTTTTGCCCTGGTCGACAGCCGCGGATCGCCATTCTGTTCCGTCAGCGTCGGCTCACCATGACCACCCAGGAGAAAAAAAATGATCCGCGCCCTCTATACATCCACCACCGGCATGAATGCCCAGGAGCTGCAACTCAACGTCATCTCCAACAATCTGGCCAACGTCAACACCGGTGGTTTCAAGAAGAGCCAGACCCAGTTCGAGGATCTCTTTTACAACTCCCTGCGGGCGGTGGGGGCGGAGACCGTTGCCGGCGGCCAGGTGCCAACCGGCGTCCAGGTCGGCATGGGGGTACGACCGACCGCGGTTTACAAGATCTTTACCCAGGGCGACTATGCCCAGACCGGCAATGAACTTGACTGGGCCATCGAGGGGCGTGGTTTTTTTCAGATCGTCCGGGACGGGGTGGAATATTATACCCGGGCCGGCGCCTTCAAGATCGACAGTGACGGCTACATCGTCACCAGCAACGGCGATCGGCTGCAGCCGGAATTTGCCGTGCCGGCCGAGGCGGTGACGGTGGAAATCGATGCCGGCGGCATGCTCTCCGCCCTCGACGCCGCCCAGCAGACCATTGCTTCGGTGCAGATCACCCTGCACGATTTCATCAATCCGGCCGGCCTGAAGGCGGTGGGCAGCAATTTCTTCCTGCCGACCGAAGCATCCGGCGACCCCCGGGAGGAGAATCCGGGAATCAACGGTCTCGGCACCCTGTCCCAGGGCTTTCTTGAGACCTCAAACGTCAATGTCACGGAGGAGATGGTCAACCTCATTATCACCCAGCGCGCCTTTGAATCGAATTCCAAAGGGGTGACCACCGCGGACCAGCTTCTCGAAATCTCCAACAATCTGGTCCGTTAAGGTGAATGATGCGCACCTTCCCGCTATGCCTGCTGCTTGTTCTTCTCTCCTTCGTCCCGCCCGCCGCCGGGGCGGGGACTGAAGCGGCCGATCAGCGGCTGCTGACGGCAAGCGAGCTGCAGGAGATCTTTCGCGAGTTGATGGAGGACGGACTTCCACCGCGGGTGCAGGAGATCACGGTCGAAAATTTTTCCAGTCGTCCGGCCCGGATCGTTCTGCCCGCCGGTGAACTGCTCTGCCGACCCGCCGGGATGGCTGACGCCAGTACGCCGGGGCGGAAAACCCTCGTCGTCGCGCTTCATGTCAACAATGAAAAACAGGGGGAAGTCACCCTGGCCGGGGATCTCCATTTCTGGGGCACCGTTGTCCTGCTGGCCCGGCCCCTGGCCCGCCGCGCCCTGCTGGGGGAGCAAGACATCACCACTGATTTCCGCGATATCTCCATGTTGGGCGAGGATCTCATCACCGACCCGCAGCAGGTGATCGGCAAGAAACTGAAAAAGGGACTGCGGCAGGGCGCCCTGCTCTTTGCCGGGCTGCTGGACACTCCGAATATCGTCAAACGGGGAGACCGGGTGACGATCCTGTCCCGCCGGGCCGGGCTGGAGGTCACGGTGCCGGGTGAGGCCAAGGATGCCGGGGCCGCCGGCGAGATGGTCCGGGTCAAGAACAGCATGAGCCGGCGGGTCGTGCCGGCCCGGGTAGTGGCGGCGGGTCTCGTTCAGGTCGATTATTAGGAACGTGAATGGACGCTTCGCTGCTGATGGCGCGCGGAGCACGTTGGTGCAGGCATGCACGAGGAGAGAATCATGAACAAGACAAAATGCGGAGTGTATTCTTCTG
>CAZUZJ010000228.1:0-1180 GCA_964624225.1 uncultured Desulfobulbia bacterium
TCTCTATCATCGGCGGGACGCCATCTATCCGGCCACCGTGGTCGGCCGGCCCAAGCAGGAAGATTTCTTTATCGGCGATTTTCTCCAGGATCTCCTCTCACCGCTTTTCCCCCTGGTGATGAGCGGCGTCAAACAGTTGAAGACCTTCGGGGAGGCGGGGTTTCACTGCCTGGCCGCGGCCCGGGTGACGGATCGCTATCCGCGCGAGGCCTTTGCCTCCGGCCTCCGTATTCTCGGCGAGGGCCAGCTCTCCCTGACCAAGTTTCTTATTATCACCGATGGCGACATCAACATCGAGGATTTTGGCGAACTGTGGACCCATGTGCTGGAACGGGTCGACTGGCAGCGGGATCTGTTTGTCTTTGCCAATGTTTCCCAGGACACCCTTGATTATACCGGGCCGTCGGTCAATACCGGTTCCAAGGCCCTGCTCATGGGGCTGGGCCGGTCACCACGCCATGTTCTGCCCCGGACCTTTCACGGCAGCCTCCCCCAGGGCTGCCGGGCCGCCCTTGCCTTTCTGCCCGGCACCCTGGTGGTGGAAGGGGAGGGCTACGGGCACGAAAAGGAGCTGCCGCAAAGAATCGCGGCGGACCCGGCCTTTGCCGGCTGGCCGGTCATCGTCCTGGTCGACAGCCTGCCGGAGGCGACGGTGAGCATGCAGGAGTTTGTCTGGACCTTTTTCACCCGTTTTGAACCGGCCGCCGATATCCACGCCGCTGGCCTGCAAACCCGGCGTTTCCATGTCGGACTCGTTCCCCCGGTGGTCTTTGACTGCCGGATGAAACCCTGGTACCCCCATGTCCTTGAGGTGGATGGCGAGACAAAACGGCTGGTTGATGGGAAAATCGATGCCATTCTCCCGAAAAATCTGCGCTGATTGTTGCAGACGTCGCAAAAAGTCTTTTTTACCACAGGCCGCGCAGAGAATTTTTTTAATTACAATCAGTTGCCTTTTGGCGCTCTGTGATCTCGGTGGTTGATTTTCTGTTTTTACACGATCATCATTTTTTTAAGGCGGATTTTTTTTTGCCGATAAGATAATTTGAAGGTAAAGTAAAAGTGACAGGCAACCATGGCCGATTATCTCTGGCAGATGTCGGCAGGAGGATATCATGAAGATCACGACCCTGCAGGGAACATATCGTGTCAATCAGTCCGGGCAGAAAGACGGTCAGCC
>CAZUZJ010000228.1:1303-4269 GCA_964624225.1 uncultured Desulfobulbia bacterium
CGGCCAGCCGCTTTCCGGCGCTGATTTCAAACAGCTGCTGGAGGCCCAGTTGCAGTCCGTGGCCTCGGCCACGCCGGCGACCAACGTGACCCCTGCCGCCGCCCTCCAGGTTCCCCCTGCCTTGCGGCTGGAAAGCCTTACCCTGGCTGAGACGACGATGAACAGTCTCGCCTCCTTTGGCGAGGCGCTAGGCGATCTTTCCCTGCCCGGCGAATCCCTGCTGCCCTTTGTCGAATCCCTGGAGGAGGAGACCAGTTCGCTGCTCTCTCTCAAGGAACAGCTGCCGACCGACGATCCGCTCGCCCGACTGCTTGACCGGGTCGCTTCGGTGTCCTATGTCGAGACGGCCAAATTCCGCCGGGGCGATTATCAGTAAGATTCTTTTCTCTCCAATGTCTGTGGCCACTCCCCGATAGCGCCGAAGATGGAAGAGCGTCTTCAGAAGATACTGGCCGGGGCGGGCGTTGCCTCCCGCCGGCGGGCCGAGGAATTGATCCGCCAGGGGCGGGTCACTGTTGACGGCCGGGTGGTGATCGACATGGGGGTCAAGGTCGATCCGGCCCGGCAGCAGGTCTGTGTCAACGGTCGCCCGGTCGAGGTCGGGTCGGAAAAGATCTATATCCTCCTGAACAAGCCGACAGGCTATGTCACTACCCTTGATGACCCGCAAGGGCGTCCTATTGTCACCTCTCTCCTGCCCGGTATCATGGAGCGGGTTTTTCCCGTGGGCCGACTCGACCTCGATACCGAAGGTGCCCTGCTGTTGACCAATGACGGCGAGCTGGCCCAGCGTGTCCTCCACCCCAGTTTTGAGGTGAAAAAGACCTACGTCGCCACAGTTGTCGGCACCCCTTCCCTGGAAAAGCTCAGAGAGCTGGAGAGCGGAGTCATGGTCGACGGTCGCCGCACCTCGCCCGCCAGGGTCAGGATGCTGCGGCATTCGCCTCGTTTTTCCCTCCTTGAAATTACCATCCATGAGGGCCGCAAGCGCCAGGTCCGCAAGATGTGCGCCGCCATCGGCCACCGGGTCCTGGCCTTGAGGCGCATCGCGTATGGCAACCTGCGGCTCGGAGATCTGCCAACCGGCAAGTACCGTCGTCTCAGCCGCAAAGAGGTTGAGAAAATTTTTTCTCCCTGACCATCTTTTTTTATAAATTCCCTTTACATTCCGGCATTTATCTGTATAAGATAAATGCAACTTCATGAAAAAGAGAGCAATGTCGGCTGGTTAGCTTGTGCAGACCGGCTCGGGATATGATGCCCTTTGTTTTATATTCTTATAAATCAAGGGGTTATGTTTTGCAGCACCCTGCGCGCGTTGTTTTTATGACCGCTGTTGCCATTCCTCGGAGAGGGAGGCGAGCCGGAGCGCCGTTTGCAAGTTTCTTTGTGGCTGGCATGTCCCAGCCATGCTGGCTTAACAGATACGTCGGGAGACAATGATGAACAAGTCAGAATTGATTGAGGCCATTGCTCAGAAGGAAAATCTGCCTCATCGGGAAGCAAGCTCCATCACAAATACAATTCTGGAAACCATGATTGAAACCCTGGCCGCCGGAGAAAGTATCGAGATCCGCGGTTTCGGCAGTTTTGTCATCAAGGAATACGACGCCTATCAGGGGCGCAACCCGAAGACCGGTGAGAAGATCAAGGTGCCGCCGAAAAAGCTGCCTTTCTTCAAGGTCGGCAAGGAGCTGAAGGAAAAAGTCAACCAAGGGAAATAACGCGGGTCGCCTTTGTCAGCTTTTCCCGGTATAGTGGGGCTGGCCGCGGGAGCCGCGGCCCCCTATTCAGCGACTATGCTTCCAACCAGATCATAGGGGTGGGCCTCGGTGATGCGGACCGTGACAATCTCCCCCTGCTTACACTCGCCTTCGCTGATGTAAACACAGCCGTCGATCTCCGGCGCCTGGAACACCGTCCTGCCCTCAAGCAGCAGTTCCGATTCCCGGCTCACCCCCTCCACCAGCACAGGCAGGATGCGGCCGACATACTCGCGGTTTTTCGCCAGGGAAATGTCCCGCTGCAACCCCATCAGATAGTCGTATCGCGCCTGCTTTTCTTCCTCAGAACAGTGTCCGTCCAGTTTTTCCGCGGCGCAGCCCTCTTCGTTGGCATAGGGAAAGATGCCGACATTGTTGAGACGGTATTGCCGCAGGAATGTCGCGATCTGCTCGACATCATCTTCCGACTCGCCGGGAAAGCCGATAATAAAGGTCGTTCGGATCGCTGCGGCTGGGACGATTTTTCTGATGCGTTCCATGAGGCTGTCCAGCAGGGCGCGGCGGAAGGGACGGTTCATCCGCTTGAGGACGCTGGGGCTGACATGCTGGAGCGGGATATCGAGGTAGGGCAGTAACCGCTCTTCGCCGGCCATGAGAGCGAGCAGTTCGTCGTTGATCCGGTTCGGGTAGAGATAAAGAAGCCGCAGCCAGTCCGCTGTACAACTGGCGAGCAGGGCGCGAATAAGGGCGGACAGGCTGGCCTGGCGGCCGGGCAGATCGTTGCCGTAGGCGGTGACATCCTGGCCGACCAGGGTAAGTTCGCGTACTCCATCCGTCGAGAGGCGCACCGCCTCGCTGACAATATCCTCCATGGTCCGACTGCGGAGCGGCCCACGAATGGCGGGGATGAGGCAGTAGGAACAGCGGTTGGAGCAACCCTCCGAGATCTTCAGGTAGGCGCGGTGGCTAGGGGTGGAGATGCGTCGCGGCATGGCGGCGGTCATGAGAAAATCCGGTCGTCGGCAATGGAGGCCGGCCTTGCTCCCCTTCTGTTGGCGGACGAGCTCGGCAATGAGGGGGAAGTCGTTGACCCCGACAAAGAGATCGACTTCCGGCAACTCCTCCAGAAGCTGCTGCTGATAGCGTTGAACCAGGCAGCCGGTGACGACGAGTAGTGCCCCGGGATGCGCCGCCTTTGCCTGGGCCAGGGCGAGAATTTCATCGATGGCCTCCTCCACCGCC
>CAZUZJ010000229.1:0-4221 GCA_964624225.1 uncultured Desulfobulbia bacterium
ACCTGCCCCATATCTTCGAACCGTTTTTCACCACCAGCAGAAACAAGGGCGGCAGCGGCCTCGGCCTCCATATCATCTACAACATCATCACCCAGAAACTCAACGGCAGCGTCACCTGTCACAGTGCGCCGGGAGCTGGAACAACCTTTACCATTCAGCTGCCGGCCCGCTGAGGATGAACGCACGAGAGGAGGAGCATTTTCACCATGAGCGATGACGACTTGGTTTTTTTTGCGGATCAGGAGCCAGCTCCGGCCGATCAGGACGGTCATCTCAGTCCGGACCGGTGCTGGAAAGTGATGATCGTTGACGACGATCCGGAGGTACACAGCATCACCACCCTGGTCCTGAAAAACTTCACCTACGACCGGAAAAAACTTTTCTTTCTCCATGCCTACAGCGCCAATGAAGCAAAAAAAATAATCGGGCAACACCCGGACACGGCGGTGATCCTGCTCGACGTGGTGATGGAAAGCCACGATGCCGGACTGGCTCTGGTGGAATATGTGCGCAAGGTCCAGAACAACTCCTTTGTCCGCATCATTCTCCGCACCGGCCAACCGGGTCAGGCGCCGGAGGAGAGCGTCATCGTCGAGTACGACATCAATGATTACAAGGAGAAGACCGAACTCTCCTCCCAAAAGCTTTTCACCGTCATGATCTCGTCGCTCCGCACCTACCGGGACATCCTGGTCATCGAGGCCAACCGCACCGGCCTCAAACGCATCATCGACGCCTCGGCCAACCTCTTTGAACTGCGCTCCCTCAAGCAGTTGGCCTCCGGCGTGCTGACCCAACTCGTCTCCATCATGCACATGGATCCGGACGCCATTGTCGTCGACACCTCCGGCTTTACCGCCACCCGGTCGGGCAAAAGCTTTGCAGTGCTGGCCGCCACCGGAAAATTTCAGGGACTTACCGAGATAACAAGTTACAATGAGCTGCCGGAGCGCGTCTTCCATGACCTGCAGGAGGCGATCAGCAGAAAGAAATGTCTCTATTATCCTGACCGGTATATCGGCTACTTCAAAAGCGAACTCGGCGCCGAGACCGTCATCTACTGCGAAGGGTGGAAGGAGTTGAACGAACTGAACAAATCACTGATCGAGATCTACTGCGCCAATGTCCATATCGCCTTCGAGAATGCCCACCTCAACAAGGAGATTGAAGACACCCAGAAGGAAATCATCTACACTTTGGGGGAAATCGCCGAGGCCCGTTCCCAGGAAACCGGATTCCACGTCAAGCGGGTCTCGGAATACTGCCGGTTGCTGGCGGAAAAATGCGGACTCCATCCAAGTCTGGTCGAGGTCCTGCGTCTTGCCTCCCCCATGCACGATGTCGGCAAGGTGGCGATTCCGGACAGCATTCTCAACAATCCGGGTCCATTGTCCGCCGACGAATTCAGCACCATGAAAAATCATGCCCTCATCGGCCACGATATGCTCGGCGCCTCCAGCCGGGAGATCATGAAGGCGGCGGCAATCATCGCCGTTCAGCACCACGAAAAATATGACGGCAGCGGCTACCCGCGGGGGCTGACCGGCGAGGAGATCCACATCTTTGCCCGCATCACCACCATCGCCGATGTTTTTGACGCCCTCTGCAACGACCGGGTCTACCGCAAGGCCTTTGACCTGCCCGAGGTGATCGCCTATTTCAAAAAGGAGCGAGGCGGCCATTTCGATCCTGCCCTGGTGGACATCTTCCTTGCCAATATTGATGCATTCCTGGCAATTCACAACACTTTCAGCAAGAAACTCACATGATCCCTCCAACGGAAATCCGGTATTTTTTCGCGGCCATGTCACCATCCCCTATCGGGACAAGACGCCGCTCGATTCTGGCAATGCTCGTTTTCTGCTTTCTGTCAGCCCTGTTTCCGAAATCCGCCCCGGCCCTGGATCAGAACACGACCGATACCGCGGATTTACTGGCAACCCTCTCCCGCATCGAAAAAACGCTGGAGAAGGATACCGTGACCATCGAAACCCTGGCCGAGGCGACCAAAAAAACAAACGAAACCCTGGCCGCCTCGCGCGGTTTTCTCGAGGAACGGCAGGCCGAACTGGCCAGAATCGAGCAATCCCTCGCCGTGTTCGGTCCGGATGAGAAAAACGACTCCCCCGAGGTGGCCCGCCAGCATCGGCAACTGCTCAAGGAAAAGACCGCCCAGGAAAAGAAACTCGTTGAAATCCGCCTGCTCCAGGTGAAGGGAGAGGAGGTGCTGGCCGCGATCGCCAAACTCCGGGAACAGCTCTCCACCCGGCAGTTTTTCCACAAGCGCATGGACTTTTTTCAGTTGTTGCAACATCTCTACGTCATGCGCTCAACCTGGACAGCGGATATCATCACCTTTCTGAAACAGCGCAGCGGGGTGACCCATTTTACTCCGCTCAATTACGCGGTGGGCGGGTTTCTTGTCCTCGTCAGCCTGCTCTTTGCTTTCTGGAGCAGACAGCTCCTCATTGCCAAGGCCCGCCACGGCCAGGGCTACGGCAGATCGCTGCCAGCCAGCGCCGCCCTCTACCTGCCCTCCATCCTGCCGGCACTGGTCATCACCATCTACAGCCGGCTGCTGACCCAGAATATCGATGCGTATACATACCTTGCCCCCGCAGGTTTTGCCCTGGTCTTCTTTTTCTTGCAACTCTGGCTGATCCGCCTTTTTTTCTGCCCTGTTCTGGATACTCCCCCGCTGGTGCCGCTGCCGGAGAAGGCGGCCCCGGCCTTTCGCCGGCAACTGCGGACCACCGCCTTTTTCATCGCCATTCTCTCCCTGCTCATCGTTCCCCCGGCAGACAAAGAACCCGGCGCCTCCTATTATTATCTTTTCCGTCTGCTGACCGGCACCGCGCTCTGTGCATCCCTGGCCAGGCTTGGCTGGCTGCTGCACCAGATTCCCGGCCTGAATAAAGCCACTTTCTGGGTGCGCGCCATTCTGACCATCGTGCTGCTCACCGCCATCGTCACCGAACTGCTCGGTTTTCACAATATCTCCATTTATGTCCTGAAAAGCTTCACCCAGACCGCTGCTCTGGTTGCCTTTTTTTTCCTGATCCGTCATCTCGTCAACTCTCTCTTCAAAGGCCTGTCTTACGGCGGTGACGGCTGGCCCCACGCAATTCGCAAACAGCTCGGCCTGACCGGCAACGAGCCCGGCACCAGTTTCATCTGGATGAACGTTCTCATCAGCTTTCTGCTGGTGCTCACTCTTCTCGTCGCAGTGACCAACATCTGGACCAGCTCATGGCCCGGCATCTCCCTGTCCACCCATTACATCATCGATGGTTTCACCATCGTCGGCACCCGCATCGCTCCCCTGCGCATCGTCATCGGGCTGCTTTTTTTCACCCTGTTGTGGACCATTGCCAACTGGGGCAAGGCGCGGCTCAAACGATCCCTCAGCCAGGACCCCCGCATGAGCAGGAGCGCCCGGGATGCCATCGTTACCCTGGCCGGCTACACCGGCATCATCGTCGCCATTCTCATCGGGCTTTCCATCGCCGGAGTCAACTTCGCCTCGCTTGCCGTCATTGCCGGCGCCCTGTCGGTTGGCATCGGTTTCGGTCTGCAGAACATCGTCAACAACTTCATCTCCGGCCTCATTCTCCTCTTTGAGCAGCCCATCCGCCGGGGCGACTGGATCGTTGTCGGCAACACCGAAGGCTATGTCAAGAAGATCAGCGTCCGTTCCACCGTTATCTCCACCTTTGACCGGGCGGAGGTCATTGTCCCCAACTCCGAACTCATCTCCTCCCAGGTAACCAACTGGATGTATTCCGACAAGTTCGGCAGACTGCGGATTCCGGTCGGCGTTGCCTACGGCAGCGACACGGAGCTGGTGAAAAAAATTCTCGAAGAAATCGGCACCATTCATCCGCAGGCAATCATTGATGGCTCCGTGCCGAAGCCGACCGCTTTTTTCATGGGGTTCGGCGACAGCGCCCTCAACTTCGAACTGCGCATTTTTCTGAATGATATTGACAGCAGATTCCGGACCTTGAGCGAAATAAACTTCGCCATTGACGCCGCCTTTCGTCAGTACAACATCGAGATCCCCTTTCCCCAGCGCGATATCCACATCAGGAGTCAGGGAACACCATAATGTGTTTCGTTCGTATTTTCCCATATCTGCTTCCGTGAATTTCGGATACAATCACTCCTATGACGCTGCAAGATGGTGATCATTTTTGTCGGAATCGCAACAAACCACGATTC
>CAZUZJ010000230.1:0-4168 GCA_964624225.1 uncultured Desulfobulbia bacterium
AGCCACGCCAGTTCCAAAGGACACGGCCGCCGGCGCCACAGGTGGATAAGGCGAGAGGATCTCGGCGCTCAATACCGGCGCATCCGTCGGCATGGCATTGCGCAAAAAGCGGACAAGGGCGCCACTGGCCGGCGCACTGATGATCGTGTCATCCACCGGGGCTGCCCTTTCCCCTTCATCCGCAACAAAGGGGGCCTTGCGAAAATGAGGGGCAACCCTTGTCCCGCCATTCACCATCGCAGCGAACCGACAGAGCAAGGCCAAGCCGCTCTGCTCACCGACAGTGACATCGGGGAGATCGAGACTGTAGCCGCCGGCCCCGTCAAAGTAGTCATCGAAATCATAGAGGGACTCCACCACCTCCTCCGGCAGGGCAGTGGCCAGCCACTCGGAGAGAAAATTGCCGTCCTCGAGCTCGATCCATTCCGGTTTATCCGGACCGCCAGCGGCCATTTTCATTTTTCGGGGCGTCAGTCGCTTTATTGTCACCACCTTCTCCGTCGTCGCCGGTTCAAGTGAATAGTCCTCCTGCAGGGCTGCGCCGATTTTGAAGAGCAGGGCGAGCGCACCCGGATCGATCGCACCGGTTACCACCTTATCCCCTGTACCGATCATTCCTTCCAGGGCTTTCATGCCGGTAAAGGAAGGGATACTGCCCCACGCCAGGATCTCTCCGGAATCGGCCTCCATCAGCAAGGCCGCCACGCCGGCGCGGCTGGCTGCCGCCTCCGCGTCCTTCACCTCATCAAGCAATTCAACCAGTTGCTGGTCGAGCAGCTTCTGGATACGGACATCGAGAGACAGCATCAGATCGCTGCCTTTCGTTCGTTTTTTGTCGCCGCCCTCGCCATTGCCCACCTTGCCGGACAGCAAACTGTCATAAAAGAGTTCGATGCCCGACAGACCATGTTCGTCCTTCACCTCGCCGATGACGTGACCGGTCTCCTGCCGATAGGGATAATAGCGTTGTTCCTGCTCATAAAAATAAACGCCGGAAAGTTTCAGCGCCTGTACCTCGCGCGTCTTTTCCGGGGTTATATACTTGACCAGCCACTTATAGCTGCGCTGGGTTTTCACCTCATTGAGCACCGACTGTTCATCAAGCTCCAGGGTCTGGGCCAGCTGTGCCACCGTTTTTTCGATGTCATCAAATTCCAGTGGTTTGACATAAATGGAATTCACATTAAAACTGATGGCAAGCTCATGGTAATTGCGGTCATAAATACTGCCACGCCGGACATCCCCCTGGATCGGTCGGGCGACGGGCGGAGATGCTGTCTCGGTGTTCTCCTGTTTTTCCGGAGCGGCCGCATGATCGCTGCTGCGCAACAACAGCCACGCGAGCAGCGCCAACAGCCCCGTTGCAGCAACCAGCGCTGCAATCCTCACCAGTTTTTTTCGCGCCTCCTCCTCCCTGCTCTGTTCTCCTCGCTGCGACCACCCCGGATGTCCGGAGCCGCCCCTGCCTTTTTTCATTTACCGGGCACCAGAACGACCAGGCCGCCGCCCAGGTCCGTTTCCTCACCGGGGTAAAGCGCCAGCCTGCTCTCCGCGACATCTTCGATGCTTTTGCGGGAATAGAGAAGGTCCTGCTGATCAGCCAGCACCTTATGGCCTTTTCGCAACTCCTGTTTGCGCACCTGGGCTGCGGCCAGATCGCCCAACCCTTTTTTGATACTCCAGGAAATCCAGGAGCTGCCGATCAGGGCCAGCAGGGTGGCGACCACAACAACAACGCCGGAAAGTTTCCAGAACAGCCCGCCGACCGGCATATCCTGACTGACCGTCCTGCGCCGTACTGCGCGTTTGCCGCATGCAATCCCATACCGTGAAGAATAGCCGGTTATCATTTCCTTCCTCCCTGGCCGCTGATGCGGCCGATGCCGACGCTCCGTTTTGGACTGAAAACGGGCAACCGGCGATTTTCATGTGACAGACTCATCATTGCCTGACGATTCAGGAATCTCCCCTTCCCGCATCGCCTTAACCATCCATCGTTCTTTCGGCACAGCGCATTCTGGCACTGCGCGCCCGGGGATTGTCCTGCAGTTCCCCTTCCTCGGCAATCACCGGTTTCGTTGTCAACGCCCGCAGTCCGGGAGTATTGCGAAAGGCATTCTTCACCAACCGATCCTCCAGGGAATGAAAGGAGATGATGCAGATCCGGCCACCGGGCCGAATAATCGCATCGAGTCCGGCGAGTATTTTCTCCAGATTGTCCAGTTCCCTGTTCACCGCGATGCGGAGCGCCTGAAAAACCTTTGTCGCCACATGGATCTTTTTCGGATGAAAGCGCCGTGGCACCGCCTCTTCGATCAGTTCCACCAATTGCCGGGTGGTGGTGAACGGCTCGCTCTTGCGCCGAGCAACGATCCGGGCGGCGATGCGCCGGGCCTGCCGCTCTTCCCCGTAATAAAAAAAGATGTCAGCCAGCTCCTCTTCCGCGGCCTGATTAAGCAGATCAGCCGCTGTCCGACGGCAGCGGGTGTCCATGCGCATATCGAGCGGCTCGCAGCCCTGAAAGGAAAACCCCCGGCCGCTGACATCAAGTTGCAGGGAAGAAAGGCCGAGATCAAGGAGCAGCCCGTCCACCCGGTGGAGCCCAAGGTCGGCCAGCACTGCGGGAATCTCGGCGAAATTGCGACGGAGGATGGTAACACGCTCCCCATAGATGGCCAGATTCCTTTCCGCCTGCCGGATGGCGTCCTCGTCCCAGTCCAGACCGATCACCCGCCCCCTGGGATCGCTGGCCGCGAGAATCGCTGCGCTGTGACCGCCGAGCCCGAGATTGCCGTCCACATAAATGCCGCCATCCCGTGGCGCCAGCCAACGGATGACCGCATCGACCAGAACCGGCTGATGAAGCGGCTGATCCCCCTTCATCGCCTGCTAAAAGAGGCCGAGGTCATGCAGGGTTGCGTCAAAGGCGTCAAAATCCTGCGGGGTCATGGCGCTCTCCGCCTCCCAGGTTTCCTTATCCCAGATCTCAAAAAAAGGCCCCATGCCGTTCATAACGACATCCTTTTTCAGATTAAGCTGATTGCGGAAGGGCACGGGGAGAAGGATGCGACTGTTTTTGTCGATCTGACACTCGAAGGAGCCACCGATCAGGTAGCGGATCATCTTCTGGAACTGGGGATCCTTCTTCTCCTTTTCCAGCAGGATGGCCTCCATCTTTTCCCACTCGGCCAGGGGATAAATCCGCAGACAGGTCCGCCAGGGCGGGGTGATGAGCAACCGGTCGTCATAGTCACGCACCAGCACGTCACGGAAACGCGAGGGCACGTTCAGCCTGCCCTTGTCGTCAAGGGTATGTTCCGATCGACCCCGGAACCGGCTCGGTTGATTTCTGTTCCCTGACTCGCTCACGCCCCCTCTCCCCCTCTCCGCCTCTTCTCCCCACTTTACACCACAACATGCTCCCTTATACGAAGCAACGAACAACAGTGTCAAGAAGAAATATTTCAGAAACCAGGAGACCGTACAGGAAAAGAAGGAGAGCAGCGCCCCCTGCTCCCACATCTGGGGGCACCGCCAACCTCATGCCGCAACATATGGGAAAACAGAAGAGAAGGAAGGGAAATCAGGTGATTTTTTTCTTCAACAAAAAAGTGGGTACAAAGTGGAGGAGAATAACAGCCGCCTCAGATAATGACGGTCCGCCGAATATAGGTGACGATGTCATCGGCACTGTCCAGCACCTGAAAGATATGAAGATCGTCTTCCTTGATGGTGCCGGCGGCAACCAGGGTGGAACGCATCCACTCCACCAGACCGGACCAGTACTGCCTGCCGGCCAGGACAATGGGAAAGGGCTTGATGCGCCTGGTCTGAATCAGGGTGATCGCCTCAAAGAGCTCGTCCAGGGTGCCGAATCCGCCGGGCATGGCGATAAAGGCCATGGCGTACTTGATCAGCATCACCTTGCGGACAAAAAAGTATTTGAACTCCAGGGGAAGATTGGCATACTTGTTCCCCTCCTGCTCAAAGGGCAGAGTGATGTTGAGGCCGATGGAAAGGGCCCCCACCTCGGCGGCGCCCCGGTTGCCCGCCTCCATGATGCCCGGGCCGCCGCCGGTCATGATGGCATAGCCGCTTTCCGCCAGCCGGCGACTGACCTCGACGGCAAGTTGATAATAGGGATCTGTCTCCGGCGTGCGGGCCGAAC
>CAZUZJ010000231.1:0-4127 GCA_964624225.1 uncultured Desulfobulbia bacterium
GTTTTCCGGGGCAGAAATGCCCCGGCCTCATTGAAGCCCGGGATTCTGGAATTTTCCAGCTTGGCAAGGTGATGTTTTCCGGGGCAGAAATGCCCCGGCCTCATTGAAGCATCTTACCGGGCAACCCGAGAAGAAACGTCGCGCTGTTTTCCGGGGCAGAAATGCCCCGGCCTCATTGAAGCTCGCCAATTCCAAGGGCGGCGGATACGGTGGCGACGTTTTCCGGGGCAGAAATGCCCCGGCCTCATTGAAGCAACAAATTCTTGCAATGCAGCTAAACTTAGTCTTTTAGGTTTTCCGGGGCAGAAATGCCCCGGCCTCATTGAAGCTCGTAGATCCCCGTTTCCGGATCAAAGGAGATGAACGTTTTCCGGGGCAGAAATGCCCCGGCCCTCCTTGAAGCCATCCCAATACCCCATCCAGTCAGAGTGATGACCATTCAGCAGTTATTTGACTTGCCCTCGTTCCGGCGGTAAAATCCTGTTAACAGGATTCGCTGACCGGATCGGCCACAGGCTGCCGACGCCTTCGGGCTTCCCCGTTGATGAGCGCTTGCGGGTCTGCCGTCCCGCCGAGGTCAGCGAATTCTGTTGTTATCGGCAATCGCAACCTGACGCAACTCCCTGTGCAGGCTCCGGCTCTCCCGGCCGGTGAACTGTTGCTCGCCAACCCTCATTTTTAGCCCAGGACGGCGGCCAGACACTGCTTTCCGCGGCCTGTCCCTGATCTCACCCCTCCCCTTCATTTACATTTTTGTAAAACAAAGCGCCCCAGCAGTCGCTGCCGGTCGCAACTCCCGTCTCGAAGGGGCGAAAGCGGGCGAAACCGGGTTAACTTGCGGCTTGCCGGCGGAGCGAAAGGATTATCTCCGTTCAAAATGACAATTTTGAACAATCGAAATAAATTAAAATTACATTATTGTGCCGAAATAACGATTCCCCTGAGAGATCGGCGCGCAAAATTGTAAAATGCTTCCTTTAAAATCAATATGTTATGAACAAAATTTTCCTCGCCATCGCCAATGGCACACTACTGGCATTCCGAAAGAACAACACAGTAACCCACGGCACCTGTAAGGAGGAAATGCCATGAAGAAAATAGAAGCAATCATCAAACCATTCAAACTTGACGAGCTGAAAGAGGCCCTGCACGACCTCGGCGTCCACGGGATGACCGTCACCGAGGTCAAGGGGTTCGGCCGTCAGAAGGGCCACAAGGAAATTTATCGCGGCGCCGAGTATGTGGTGGACTTCATCCCCAAGGTCAAGGTGGAAATCGTCTGCCAGTCCGAGCGGGTCGCCGAGGTAACGGACACCATCATCAAGACCGCGAAAACCGGCAAGATCGGTGACGGCAAGATCTTCGTCACACCGATCGAATCCGTCTGCCGCATCAGGACGGGCGAAACAGACAATGACGCCATCTGAGTCAGCCAAACACCGATCAATCCACTTTATCACTGGTGACCTATCATGAAAAAACCACTTTTATCCCTATCCGTTTTTGCCGCGGCGCTCCTGCTCGCCGCTTTCGCCGGCACCGTCTTCGCCGCCGATGTCCCGGTGCCCGACAAGGGCGACACCGCCTGGATGATCGTCGCCACCGTGCTGGTCTCCCTGATGACCATTCCCGGGCTTGCCCTTTTTTATGGCGGCCTGGTGCGCACCAAGAACATGCTGTCCCTGCTCATGCAGGTCTTTACCGTCTTCTGCCTCTGCATCGTGCTGTGGGTGACCTACGGCTACAGCATCGCCTTCACCGAGGGCAACGCCTTTTTCGGTGGGTTGAGCAAGATATTCCTCAAAGGGGTGACCATTGACTCGGTGGCCGCCACCTTCAGCAAGGGCGTGGTCATCCCGGAATACGTCTACATCTTCTTTCAGGCGACCTTTGCCGCCATCACCCCGGCCCTCATCCTCGGCGCCTTTGCCGAGCGGATGAAGTTCTCCGCCATGCTGGCCTTCATCGTCCTCTGGTTCACCTTCTCCTACCTGCCGGCGGCTCACATGGTCTGGTTCTGGGCCGGTCCCGATGCTTACACCGACGCCGAGGCAGGCGCCAAGGCAGCCGCCACCGCCGGTTTCCTCTTTCAGAAAGGGGCTCTGGATTTTGCCGGCGGCACCGTGGTTCACATCAACGCCGCCATCGCCTGTCTGATCGGCGCCTTCATGGTGGGCAAACGGGTCGGCTACGGCAAGGAGTCCATGGCACCGCACAGCCTTACCATGACCATGATCGGCGCCTCCCTCCTCTGGGTTGGCTGGTTCGGCTTCAACGCCGGCTCCAATCTTGAGGCCACCGGGCTCGCCGCCCTCGCCTTGGGCAACACCATGACCGCCACGGCGGCCGCGGCCCTTGCCTGGCTCTTTCTGGAATGGGTACTCAAGGGCAAACCGTCCATGCTCGGCGCCGCCTCCGGCGCAGTGGCCGGTCTGGTGGCAATAACCCCGGCCTGCGGCTTTGTCGGCATCGGCGGCGCCCTGGTCATCGGACTCATCGCCGGCATGCTCTGCCTCTGGGGTGTTCATGGCCTCAAACGGATGCTCGGCGCTGACGACGCCCTCGACGTCTTCGGGGTGCACGGGGTCGGCGGCATCCTCGGCGCGGTGCTCACCGGCATCTTCGCCAATCCTGCCCTGGGCGGCGTCGGAGTCTATGACTATGTAACCAACAGCGCCGCCGCCTTCTCCACCAGCGGTCAGGTCATCAGTCAGCTCTGGGGTGTCGGCACCACCATCGTCTGGTCCGCGGTGGTCTCGGTCATCGCCTACAAGCTGGTGGACATGGTCATCGGCCTGCGGGTAACCGAGGAAGAGGAACGCCAGGGGCTTGACACATCAAGCCACGGTGAGTCAGCATACAGATATTAACGGATATCGGACAGCGCCGGGCGCCCGACCTGAGACGCCCGGCGCCGCGCCGCCTTCCTTCCCCGGCCAGAAGCGCCGGTTTTTCGCAACCAATCCACTTTTCAAGGAGAAAGAAAATGAGAAAAAACATCCGCTCCCTGAGCTGCATCGCCCTCCTCGGCCTGGCAGTCACCCCCCTCTTCGCCTCCGCCGCCCTGGCGGAAGAAGAGAAACCAACCGCCGATCTCAGTGTCGCGGCCCTCACCAAATACGTCTGGCGCGGCTTTGAGTTCAGCAAGGACAGCATCGTCCTCCAGCCCTCCATGACCGTCGGCTACAAGGGCTTCGGCTTCAACCTCTGGGGCAACCTCGACACCGACGAGCACGAGTTCCTCGGCGGCGTGGACGAGGGATCGAGCAGCTGGAACGAGACCGACATGACCCTCTCCTGGGGTAATTCCTGCTCCTTTGCCGATTACGGGGTCGGCTACATCTACTATGCCGTGGACGGGGCGCAGGACACCCAGGAGGTCTATGCCAGTGCGACGCTGAAAACCCTGCTGTCGCCCTCGCTGACCATCTATCGGGACTATGACGCGGCGCCGGGCTGGTATCTGTCGCTCGGCATCTCCCACTCCTTTGCCATCACCGAACAGCTCGCCCTCGATCTCGGGGCCAAAGTCGGCTACTACGACATCGACGACGAGGACACCATGGCCGACCCGAATGATCCGTCCGACGCCTACAGCGCCTTTCATGACGGCGTGGTCTCCGCCTCCATGACCTTCCCGGTGACCGATTATTTTTCCGTCACCCCGATGCTTTCCTACTCCTTCCCGCTGACCAGCGACGCCGAGGATGTCATTGAGGCGGGCAGCGCCAACGGCAAGGACAGCGATTTCGTTTACGGCGGCGTGACCCTGAGCATGTCTTTTTAACCCGACGACGCTCCCCCAGCGCCGCCACCAGGCGCGCAGGCGGTTGCCCTCTCCGTTCTGCGCGCCGTTTTCCAGCCGACTGCCATGACAAAACTCCTCATCTTCCAGCATGTTTCCTGGGAAGGCCCGGGAAAATTCCTGCAAACCGCCATTGCCCGCTGTGGGGTGGAGGCCAGGGTGGTCCGGGTCTGGCAGGACCCGCTCCCGGATTTCACCTTTTACGACGGCCTCATCATTCTGGGCGGCGGCCCCAATGTCGATCAGGAGGCGCAGTATCCCTTTCTGCGCGAGGAAAAGGCGGCAATCCGCATTTGGCTGACCACCGGCAAGCCGTGCATCG
>CAZUZJ010000232.1:0-3123 GCA_964624225.1 uncultured Desulfobulbia bacterium
ACCCTCCGGCCGGTGGGTAATATCCTGGAGGCGGATAGCGCCATGCGCCGCGCCCTTGACACCGGCATCCACCTCGCCATGCAGGCCCTGGGCGGTCTCGGGGTGCGTATGGTCACCACCATCGAGTACGCCAAGCGTTTCGGCCAGACCATCGACCAGCGCCTTCTCTACTCGTTTCTGCCAAAATTACCCGAATCGCCGGGCGCCTTCAGCGAAGCCCAGCTCCGCTGGATCATGGGCCATTTCCCCGAGGATTTCGCCGCTGCCTGCCGCCACCGCCTGTCCACCGCCACCGTCCCCAGTTGATTCGGAACTCAAGCTGCCACGCTATTTTTTTTCCATATACAATTTGTCAATTGACAAATTGTCGCACTACCATCCATAATGAGTTATGGCGCTGCCCGGGAAGGCCCCCCGCCGAACGGCAAACAAAACGGTCCTCCCGCATCTCCATAGGTTTGTTGTCTTTTCTCACGCCATCACCAGAAACACACCCGAGACTCCACAATGACTATCCGAACCAAGATCACGGCTCCCACAGTCTTCTTTTTTATCCTGTTCGGTGTTATCGGCGCCTGGCTGGTCAGCCGACTGATTTCCGTCAATATCGAAAACCAGATCACCGACGCCCGCCATACCATGTTCCAGGCCCTGAAAATCTCGGCAGCGGAACAGACCAAGGAACTGAACAACACCATTGACCGCATTGCCAAAAAGGCCCTGACCGAGGCTGCTCTCTATTCCGGCAATCCGGAGATCGTCGCTGCTTACAAGGTGGCGCTCTCCGGCGCCATCGACGACGAGGCGGACGCCAAGGCCCAGGAGGCCCGGGAGCAGCTGCGCGATTATTTCGAGCCGATTATTGAAGATTACACGGCCTATACCGGGGCAAATTCCCTGCAGATCCATTTTCACCTGCCCAATGGCCGCAGCCTGGTCCGTCTCTGGCGTGACGGCTGGCAGGCGATCCGCAACGGCGAAGAGGTGGATGTCTCCGACGACCTGTCCACCTTCAGAAAATCGGTGATGAAGGTCAACCGGGAGACCCACAATGCCCTGACCGGCATCGAAATCGTCCAGAGCGGCTTCATCATCTTCGGTATCGCCCCGATCAACGACGAAAATGACAACCATCTCGGCTCCAACGAGGTTATCTATCCGATCAGCGCCCTCATGAAGGTGGCCAAGACGAGCAAGGCGATCGATTACGCCATCTATCTGGACTCCGATCTGCTGCCCCTTGCCACCGGCCTGCAGGATGAAAAGGAATTTCCCCGGGTGGGCGGAAAATTCGTGCAGGCGGCGGGCACCAATACAAAAACAACTGCTCCCCTGGCCAGCGTTGACCTGCTGAGCAAGGGATATGCTGGCTCTTTTTCCGGGCAATCCGGCAATTATTACGTCACCGCCTTTCCGGTCAATGACTATACCGGTAAACCGGTGGGGGTGATGACCATCTTCCAGGACATCACCGAACAGCTCGCTATTCTCGATGACCTCAGAAACGAAGGGGAGAAAACCCTGTCTACCCTGCAACGCAATGTCGTCATCGGCATGCTGATTTTTTCCCTGCTGTTCGTCATCGGCCTGATCGCCTTCATCACCTTAGTCGTCAACCGCCCCCTGCAGGAGGCGGTTGAATTCTGCAAGAAAATGGGCAAGGGCGACCTGGCCTCTACCCTGAACATGGGCAAGGCCCTGCCCTGCTCGGATATCATGGGTTGCAACCGGCCGGAGTGCCCGAGCTACGGCAAGACCACCCACTGCTGGACCGAATCCGGCTCATTTGCCGCAGTGGCGAGCTGCCCCAGGGCGAAAGACGGCGGCGACTGCAAGAACTGCAAGGTCTACCAGAAAGGTATCGGCGATGAACTGACCATCATGGGTTCGGCATTGAACGCCCTGCGGGACGAGCAGATCAAACGGACCAAGGTGCTCGAACTGGTGGGCAACGGCGATCTGACCCAGCGCGTCGCCGTGGCCTCGGAGATGGATACCTTCGGCAAGTCCCTGAACGCAATGATCGACAACCTCAACGCTCTGGTCAAAGGCATCCTCGACAATGCCCATGAGCTGACCATCTCCTCGCGTGATCTCTCGCAGGTGGCGGCCCATCTCTCCGCCGGTTCCGAGGAGATATCCTCCCAGGCCGCCACCATTGCCGGCGCCACCGAAGAAATCAGCGTCAACACCAAAAACGTGACAGAGACGGTGCGCCAGATCGCCCATTCCATGCAGAGCGCCGCCAGCGCCACCGAGGAGATGAGCGCCAGTATCGCCGAGATCGGCAGCAATGCGGAAAAAGGCACCCAGATCACCCGCACCGCCCTCGACAAGGCGAGTTCCGCCACCCAGGCGATCACCGCCCTTGACCAGCTGGCCGGCGAGATCAGCGAGGTGACCCGGGTGATCGGCGAAATCTCCGAACAGACCAAGCTGCTCGCCTTAAACGCCACCATCGAGGCGGCCCGGGCCGGGGAAGCCGGGAAGGGCTTTGCCGTGGTGGCGGGCGAGGTGAAGGAACTGGCCCGCCAGACCTCCGAGGCGACCGGCAATATCGCCGCCCGCATCAACGAGGTGCAGTCCGGCACCCAGCAGGCGGTGGGAATCATCTCCGAGGTAACTGACATTGTCGGCCAGGTGAACGACTCCTCCGCCATGATCACCGCAGCGGTGGGCGAACAGGTAACGGTGGCCCGGGACATTGCCGCGGCGGTGGTACGGGCCAACGACGGCACCAATACCATCAGCCGGGCCCTGGACGAACTCTCCGGCGGCACCGCCGAGGTTTCGGCCAACATCCAGCATGTCAACCAGGGCACCACCGAGAACACCCGGGGAATTGCCCAGGTCAGTGCCGCCGCCGAACAGCTGGCCGGCCTCGCCAGAAAACTCGAGGAGATGATGGCGCGTTTCACGACCCGCTAGCACCACCAGCATCTCCCGCGCCACCACGAAGGGGAGAGAGGCAATGCCGGAGCCCATCTCCCCGTCTTTTTTGGCCGACCGCCGCCCTCCTCCCCGTGTCGACTTCCTCCCGTAAAAAACAAATTGCCTGCTGTTTTTTCCGACAAATGGGGTATAGTATTCCCTTGCCCAGCCAACCGTGAACCCGAAACCCGA
>CAZUZJ010000232.1:3210-4105 GCA_964624225.1 uncultured Desulfobulbia bacterium
ACCGTGAACCCGAAATCCGAAAACTTCGCCCGGACAGCCAATGAATCAGACCGCCAAACAAGGATATTACGGAGAGTGGGGAGGGGCATTCATCCCCGAGGTGCTCTATGAAACATTCCGGCAGCTCAACGCCGCCTTTGCCGCGGCCAAGGCCGATCCCGCCTTCTGGCAGGAATACGTTTCCCTCATGTCCACCTACTCCTGTCGACCGACCCCGCTGACCCATGCCGAGAATCTCTCCCGCCACTTCGGCGGCGGCCAGATCTTCATCAAGCGGGAGGACCTGAACCACACCGGCGCCCACAAGGCTAACAACGTCATGGGCCAGGGATTGCTCGTCAAGCGCATGGGCAAAACCCGGGTCATCGCCGAAACCGGCGCCGGCCAGCACGGAGTGGCCACCGCCACCATGGCCGCCAAGTTCGGCTTTGCCTGCACCATCTACATGGGGGAGGAAGACGTCATGCGCCAGCGTCCCAACGTCTTCTGGATGGAAAAGCTGGGCGCCACCGTGGTGCCGGTCACCTCGGGGTCGAAAACCCTCAAGGACGCCATCAACGAGGCCTTTCGCGACTGGGTGACCCGCATGGATGACACCCACTATGTCATGGGAACGGTCTGCGGTCCGCATCCCTTTCCGGAGATGGTGGCCTGGTTCCAGTCCATCATCGGCCGGGAGGCGAGAATGCAGATACTTGAACAGTTCGGTCGAATGCCGAAAAGGGTGTATGCCTGTGTCGGCGGCGGCTCCAACGCCATGGGCGTCTTTCAGGGATTTCTCCATGATGCCGGGGTGGAGCTGATCGGTGTCGAGGCCGGCGGCAAGGGGCTTGACAGCGGCCGCCATGCGGCGCGGCTGGCCGGTGACGATGCCTCACCCGGTGTGGCCCAAGGA
>CAZUZJ010000233.1:0-4104 GCA_964624225.1 uncultured Desulfobulbia bacterium
GTCCCGCACCCAGCTGTAGACGTTTTTCACCACCTGCGGATCGATGCCGTTGACCGTCACCGTCACATGGGAGACATCGAGGGCGGCGAGGGCCTCGACATGGGGAGCGAGATTGAGACCGTTCGAGGCCAGGCAGAGAATCATCTGCGGGTATTTTTCCCGGATCAGCCGCATGGTCTCAAGGGTCTCGTCGGCATTGGCAAAAGGGTCGCCCGGCCCGGCGATGCCGGCCACGGTGATGCGCGGCTCGCGCTCCAGCACCCGGTCCATATAGGTCAGCGCCTGAGCCGGGGAGAGAATGGTGCTGGTGACACCGGGCCGTGACTCGTTGACGCAGTCATACTTGCGGTTGCAGTAGTTGCATTTGATGTTGCATTTCGGCGCAACCGGCAGATGGACCCGGCCGAACTGGCCCTTGACCTTGGCGTTGAAGCAGGGATGATGACTGTAGTCCTTATGCATGGCAGACTCCCGGAAAGTGAATTAACGTGTAAGCGTTCCAATGTTCCAATGTTCCAATGTTCCAATGTTTCAGCGTCTGCACGTTTGAACGGGTACACGCTGAAGTGCTGGAACCATTTTTTACATATAGCTGTAGCCGATGGGTGAATCGCTCTGCCTCCTGTCGATCAGGCTGTTGACCACCAGGTCGAAGAGCTGCTGCGTTCCGCGGTAACCGAGGTGGAGAATGCGCTGGCCGCCGATGCGGTCATGGATGGGAAAACCGACCCGGATCAGGGGAATGTGGAGCTTGCGGGCCAGCGGATAGCCCTTGCTGTGGCCGACAAGCAGATCCGGTTGGAGCCGCTCCGCTGCCGCGGCGATGTCGAAAAAATCCATGCCCTCATAAACCAAAGGCTGTTCGGCGAGCACCCCGTCGGTTACCGCGGCGATGGCGGCGGCAAAGGCGCCGCTTCTGCCGCCGCTCGCGCACAGCACCGGCACCACCCCGATCTCGGCCAGCCACCCGGCAAGGCCCACCACCAGATCCTCTTCACCATAGATGACCGCCTTCTTGCCAAAGAGATACTTGTGGCCGTCCACATAGGCGTCCACCAGCCGGCCCCGTTCCCCCGCGTATTTGGCCGGGGTCGGCTGGCCGCTCAGTTCCTCCAGGCAGGCGAAAAAACGATCCGTCTCCCGAATGCCGATGGGCAGGCCGAGGCGATGATGATCCGTTCCGAATTTCTCGGCGAGCAGGCTGCCGCCGGTGGCGGCGCCCAGGGTCCGGCCGAACTCGATGGTGGCCCGCGCCCCGCCCATCGCCCTGATTGCGGCAAGCGGGGTGCCGCCGGCCGGAATCTTTTCGTAGTCGAGCAGGGCCGGCCCATCCAGCGTTGTCGACAGATCGGGGAGCATGGTGGCGTCCAGGCCGAAGTCCGTCACGATCTCGGCAAGATGACGGTAATCGGCCGACGAGACGAAACCGGGCAGCAGGGTGATGGTCTCATTGGCAGGCGCCGCCCCGGCCAGTTGTTCCACCACCGCGCGGATCGCGGCGTGAAAGCCCTCCATGTGGGTGCCGCTGTAGCTCGGGGTGGAGACGTTGACCAGCAGTGGCCGGTCGGCTGCCGCGACTTCGCCCTCGTACTCCTTCAGAATCATCGGCACGTCGTCGCCGATGGTCTCGGTGAGGCAGGTGGTGGCGACGCCGACCAGTTTGGGCCGGTATTTTTTGCTGACATTGGCCAGGCCCGCTTTCAAATTGGCCGACCCGCCGTAGACCGCGTGTTTTTCGCTGAGTGACGAGGAGGCGATGTCGATGGGCTCGTTGTAATGGCTGATGATGTAGCGCCGCATGTAGGTGGCGCAGCCCTGCGAGCCGTGCAGATAGGGGACGCAGCCCTCGATGCCGCGAAAGGCAAGCGCCGCGCCCAGCGGTTTTCACAGCTTGCAGGCATTGGTGGTCGAGATGGAATGGGGCATGGTGGTCATGGGGTTTCCTCTTCTGGCACGTGTTCCAGCGTTTCAATGTTTGATCGGTGCAACGTTACGGCGCGGCACAAACCGCCACACCGGGCTCATCACCGACGAGTAAACCTCGCGGGCAAAGGCGAGCATGCCGGCAAAGCCGGCCAGGGCTTCCTTGCGTTCATGGTTGTGGTCGCAGAAGCCGACGCCGAGCTTGTAGGCGATGGGCCGCTCCTTGACCCCGCCGACAAAGACATCAACCTGTTTTTCCTTGAGAAAGGAGGTCAGCTCCAGGGGGTTGGCGTCATCGACGATGATGGTGCCCGGATCGGTGATCGCGGCCAGTTCCTCGTAGTCTTCTTTCGTGCCGGTCTGCGAGCCGACCATCACCACATCCATGCCGATGAGGCGAAAGGCCTTGACCAGGGAAAAGGCCTTGAAGGAGCCGCCGACATAGATGGCCGCCTTTTTGCCGGCCAGCGCCTTTTTGTAACGGTGCAGCTCCGGCTGGATTGTTTCGACCTCTTCCTTGACCAGCGCCCTGGTGCGGGCCATCATCGCCGGGTCGGCAAAGAAACGGGCCACGTCGTAGAGGGCCTCGGCCATGTCCTCGATGCCGAAGTAGGAGACGCGGATGGCGGGGATGCCGTATGTCTCCTCCATCATGGTGGCGAGATCCATGGTCGCCCCCGAGCACTGGACGACATTTAGCGCCGCGCCGTGCGCCCTGCGGATGTCGTCGATGCGGCCGTCGCCGGTGATGTTGGCCACCACCTCGACCCCCATGCGCGTAAAGTAGTCGCGTATCATCCAGATCTCGCCGGCCAGGTTGAAGTCGCCGAGGATATTGATGCTGTGTTTGCTGATGCCGGCCGTGTCTCCGCTGCCGATCAGGCGGAACATGGCCTTGCAGGCCGCCCGGTAACCGGAACGCTTGTTGCCCTTGAAACCCTCGGACTGGACCGGAATGACCGGGATGCCTTTGCTCTCCTCCACCGCGCGGCAGACCGCCTCGAGATCGTCACCGATGATGCCGACGATGCAGGTGGAGTAGACAAAGGCCGCTTTCGGCTGGTGGCGGTCGATGAGCTCGATGAGAGCGGCTGCGAGCTTTTTCTCGCCGCCGAAGATGACGTCTTTTTCCTGGAGATCGGTGGAAAAGCTCAACCGGTGCAGCTCGGGTCCCGAGGAGAGGGCGCCGCGGATGTCCCAGGTGTAGACCGCGCAGCCGATCGGGCCGTGCACCAGGTGCAGGGCGTCGGCAATGGGATAGAGTACCACCCGGGCGCCGCAGAAGACGCAGGCCCGCTGACTCACCGCCCCGGCCAGGCTCTCCTTGTCGCAGGCAATGGCAAAGGGCGCTTCGCCCTTGCGGTGGATCTGGCTTTCTCGTTCCTTCAGAATGATGGCTTCCATGATGCTCTCCGGTAAAATGCGGCAACGGGATCGTGTCGTGTTTCTTACCTGCCGGATTTAGCAACGGCTGTGCCATGGAGAACGTTTAGGAGAAAGCGTATTGATTACAGATGGTTGGACAGTGGGGCCCGTTCGACGGGCCGGGTGGAGAAGGCGGGCGGGGCTTTTACCATTTGTCGCGATGATGACAAAAAGGAAGGAGCGGGACAATTTTGTCGGTGGCGGGAGAGGGGAGGATGGGCAGGGTGGGAGAGAGGGCGAGCAGGCCTTGGCGGAACGCCCCTCAGTCGTCCTTTCTCTGCCCTGCTTCTCCCTCTTCTTCTCCGGTTGCTGGCGGCTTTTCGTTGCTGGATCGTCGCATGGCGGACCTTACCTCCGGCAGAAAATCCTTGAACGATTCGCCGTAGATCTCCCAGATCGAGACAAAGAGAGCGGCCAGGATCGGCCCGACCATGATGCCGATGATGCCGAACATGGAGATGCCGCCCAGGGTGCCGAAGAGGACGAAAAGATCGTGCATCTGGGTGTCTTTGCCGACCAGCCGGGGCCGGATGACATTGTCGGCGTTGCCGGCGATGAGCCCGCAGATCACGGCGAGGATGATGGCGCCGGTGATGTCGCCCTGCAGGAGGAGAATAACGAGGGCCAGCAGCCAGATGCTCGCCGTGCCGACCCCGGGGATGATGGAGAGCACCGCCATCAGGGTGCCCCAGAACACCGGGCCCGCGATGCCGGCCGGCTTCGTGCTGATCGGCATCGCGGCGCTGCGCCGCCGTG
>CAZUZJ010000234.1:0-4090 GCA_964624225.1 uncultured Desulfobulbia bacterium
CAGCCCAGCACAATTCCCACCGGGCAATGGTCAGAGCCCATCACCTCTTTCAGGATAAAGGCATCCCGCACCCGGGCACGGCTCGTTGCATCAACGCAGAAATAGTCGATGCGCCAGCCGATATCCTTGGCCCGGGCATTGAAGCGGTAACTCCACCAGGTATAATGGCCTCCTTCCTGATGGAAGATGCGAAAGGTATCGACATAGCCGGCAGCGAGAAAATCATCCATCCAGCGCCGCTCCTCCGGGGTGAATCCGGCGTTGCCTTCATTGCTTTTGGGATTTTTCAGGTCGATTTCCCGGTGGGCCACATTGAAATCACCACACACCACCAGGGTTTTATCCCGGCCCAGTCCGGCGAGGAAATCGAGGAGGGCGTGGTTGAAGCCACGCTTGTAATCAAGCCGTTTCAGGCCTTCACCGGCATTGGGGAAATAGATGTTGACCAGGAAAAAATCGGGAAATTCCAGGGTGAGCACCCGCCCCTCCCCGTCATATTCCGTCTTGCCGATTCCCTGCCGTACCTGCAGCGGCGTGATCCTGCTGTAGATCGCCACCCCGGAATAGCCCTTGCGCTCGGCGGAAAACCAGTAGGAGTGGTAGCCGTCGATGGTCGTCAGCTCGCTGCTCAGCTGATCCTCCCTGGCCTTGGTCTCCTGCAGGGCAATGATATCGGCGTCAAATTCTCGGAGCTGCCCGACAAGCCCCTTTTTGGCCACGGCCCGGATGCCGTTGACGTTCCAGCTGATCAGCTTGAGTGCCGTGGCGCTGGCCGTCGTCGGGTCCGTTGCCCTGATTCTCCGCGGCGTTACCCCGATCTGCGGGCACTCCGCCCGGATCACGCAGCGATCGCAGTGCGGCGCCACCGGCCGGCAGGTGCCCTGGCCGAAGGCGACCAGGATGGAGTTGACGGTCAGCCAGTGCTTTTCCGGCAATTTTTGCCGGAGCGCCATCTCCGTTTCCAGCGGCGTTCGGGTCGCGACATACCCCCAGATGTTCATGATGCGGTGGACATGGGTGTCAACGCAGATGGCCGGTTTTCGGAAGGCCACCGCCAGGACCAGGTTGGCGGTTTTCCGGCCGACGCCGGGCAGGGTCAGCAGCTCCTCAATGGTGTCTGGAACCCGCCCGCCGAAAGGGGCCAGCGCCGCCGGCAACCGGGCCAGATAGGCCGCCTTGTTGCGAAAAAAACCAACCGGATGGATGAGGCGGGCGATTTCCTCTTCAGAGAGAGCGGTCAGGGCGGCGACATCCCGCGCCTTTGCAAAGAGGCGGGTAGCGGCCGCCGCGGTGGTTTCATCCTTGGTGCGGGCCGAAAGAATGGTGGCGACCAGCACCTGAAAAGGGTCTTTGCTCTGCACGGCGATGAGATCAACAACCGGAACCTGGTAGGTGGCGACCTCGGCGGCGAGCACAGAGAGGATATGATCGATGGGGAAGGCCATGGGAGAGGGATTCAGGTGGAGTGCTGCTATCAATAAAAAAAGCCCTGCGCGAGGCAGGGCTTTTTCGCAACCGCTCTAATCAGACAGCAATTAGAAGGTCATGGTCAGGTGATGGCTGACGAGGTAAAGGTCCTCGGCATCCATCTCACCGTTGACATCGTCGAAGAAGTCACCGGTGTTGAAGTAAGCGCCGCGCAGCTCGTAGGTCAGGTTGTCGAGCAGTTTGTACTTGGCGCCGAGATCGATCTCCCAGCCGTACTCGTCGTCGATATCATCGGCAATGGCCTCTTCCTCATCCGCCCAGGCGTAGGCCAGCGCGCCATGCAGGGTCAGCTTGTCGGAAACGGCAAAGTCGGCATAGACGCCGATGCTGTGAACACCGCCGAGCGCCATCAGCGGATCGTCGTTGTACTCGTCGCTGTTCAGCATGCCGGTGTGGTCACCGGTGAGGATGTAGTAGGGGTTGAAGTCGTCGCCGATACCGTCATCGAGGGTGCCGAGCATGGCGCCGGTGATCTCGTCGTCGCTGTCGTCCTGTCCCTCGGCCCAGAAGTAAAGCATGCCGACGTTGAGTTTGTCGATCTGGGTGGAGACGTCGAGCATGAAGGCCATGGCGTCGACATCGATATCCTCCATGGCGGAATCATCATAGTCACGCCAGTCGCCGAACTGCCAGCCCCACTCGCCGACCACGGCGATGTTGCCGAATTTCATGTCGGCATTGGCCTTCAGGCGGTTGTCCTGACGATCGTAGGTGCTGTTGCTCTTGTAATTGAAGTAGTCATAGGCAACGCGCAGGTTCATGTTGTCGACCTTGTAGGTCAGGTCGATTTCATAGAGATCGTTGTCCGCGTCGGAGTCGGAGCTGTCCCAGTCGTTCTCGTCAACCTTCTCGGTGAAGACACAGAGGCTGAAGGGCTGAGCGACAAAGCTCGGCCACCACATGAAACGGTTGGAGTTACGGGTGGTGCTGACGAAGTCGCTGCCCCAGGCGCCGGCCGGGGTACGGCCCATGCGCAGTTTACCGACCGGAGACATGTACTCCATGTAAAGCAGCTCGACGTCGATGCCGTTATTGGCATAATCGCCGGCCTTTTCCTGGGCCTGGGTATAGTCATCACCCCAGTCGGCATCCTTGGCGAAACGGATCTCGGAGAACATGGAGATCTTGTCGTTCACCTTGAGGGTCGGCTTGATCAGCATGGTCTGTACCCAGGCGGAGTCGGTGCCGGCCTCGTCATCATAGGGGTTGAAGCCCACGCCGTCGGCGCTGTTCAGCATGTAGCCTTCGAGGACATACTTGCCGGTCATGGAAAAATCCATGGCGGAAGCGGTGGCCGCCATCCCGGCAACAAGGCCGAGGGCGGCAACGGTGGAAATAATTTTCTTCATCTCGAATCTCCTTTTCCTTAAAGATGAATACAACGGATTCCCCCATGGAATCCTTGTCCCCTATTGCCAGCCAGGCAGGGTTCCGTCAGGGTTTTCGAGAGCATTTTCCCCCGCTCCCGCCTGACGCCCCATCTCATCTGACAATAGCACTTTTTCTTTTACCCCGAAAAAACTGATCTTGGCAAGAAAAAATTACACTGCTGGTGGCGGGTGATTCATTTTGCCCAAATTTCCATGAAAACGGGGGGCGGAAAGCTTCCCGCCTTGCCCCGCATTTGCCATCTTGACGCCCGGCTTCAGGCTCTGTATGTTCAAAAAATGAAAGGGCTTACCCATGTCATACCCGACCATGCGGACGTATTGACCACCATCGGCGCGCCGGCCGCGCCGGCGATCGCTCCGCGCTTTTCCGTGCTGGTCTGGAATATCTACAAGGCGAAACGGAGCGGCTGGGCCACGGATTTCCGCCGGATGATCATGAACAAGGATCTGGTCCTGCTCCAGGAGGTCTTCCTGCGGCCCGCCATGCTGCGCATGCTGCACCAGTCGCCGGGGCTGCGCTGGGATCTGGCCGCGGGTTTTACCCGCCGCCTGCACGACATCGATGTCGGGGTGATGACCGGTAGTCGGGCCGCGCCCACCGATCTCTTCTTTCTCCGCTCTCCCACTTACGAACCCCTGGTGCGACTGCCGAAGATGGCCGTCGGCACCCGCTACCGGCTGGCCGGCTGTGAGCACCAGCTTCTGGTGCTCAATGTCCATGCCATCAATTTTGTCCGGATCAACAAGTTCAAACGGCAGATGCATCAGCTCGAAGAGGAAATCGATCGTCATGACGGCCCCACCCTGCTGGCCGGCGACTTCAACACCTGGCTGGCCAGCAGGATCGACTTTCTCCAGGACATGACATCCAATCTGCGCATGGAGCTCGCCGTCTTTGAACCGGACGGCCGTTCCCGCTGCCTCGGCCAGGCGCTGGACCATGTTTTTGTCCGCGGCCTCCATATCCGTTCCGCCTCCTGCCACTTTGACCTGCTCAGTTCCGACCATCAACCCCTCGAACTGGTGCTTGAGGGCGATGGCGTGCGAGAGCCATGAGGAGACCCTGTCATGACTGAACAGCCGGCCAACCGCCTTATCAACGAAATGAGTCCCTATCTGCAGCAGCATGCCTACAATCCGGTGCAGTGGTTGCCATGGGGTGACGAGGCCTTTTCCCTGGCGGCCCGACAAAACCGGCCCGTTTTTCTGTC
>CAZUZJ010000235.1:0-4061 GCA_964624225.1 uncultured Desulfobulbia bacterium
CACCCGCCATAACCTCGACCGCCTCCGCCTGGCAACCGCCAATGACTACGACTGCCTCATCATCAATCACAAGAAGAAACGGATCGAAAACTACCACCGCCGCATCTGCGCCATTCTGAGCCGTCACTTCTTTGTTCGCATCGTCCTGGCCGACCTTTACGACGCCGGACAGTGCTGCGCGCACAAAACCATCGAGATCCTCGGCACCAGAGAAAACGTGCTCACCGCCGATTATGTCTATCACTTTCTCCTCTCCCGGATGGAATCCTCCTGGGCCGCTTTCCGCCGCACCGGCGCGGCGGCCGGCCGCAAACGCTCCTACTGCCTCGGTCTGCTCGACGGCTTTGCCGCCAAACTGACGGCCGGGGAAGAGAAAAACAGCGAGATGCCCCGGTCCGCCAACGGGGAAAGTCTCTCCGTTCTGGTCTGCGCCGCCGATCAGGGACTGACCCGTTTCATCCGCCAGCGTCATCCCCGCCTGTCGCGGCGCAGCCATGCCCCGGCCACAGTTTTTTGCCGGGAATATCAGGCCGGCAAGATTGACGGCGCACAAATCGTGCTGCACAAGGGGGTGGAAAATTCTGACGGGAACCTGGGCAAAAGGCTGCCCCTGCCATGAAGACAGGGCACATCTTTGCCGACATGCCAACCACCCTGGCGGAGGAACGCTTCGAGGAGCTTGTCCGCACCGATGCCCTGCTGCTGGAACGGATCATCTCCCGCGGCCACGCCACCCCGCCGGGCCAGTGGTATGATCAGGAACGAAACGAATGGGTGCTGCTGCTCTCGGGCAGCGCCGGCCTGCGCATTGAAGCCCGGGAGGAGATCATCGTCCTGCAGCCGGGCGATTATCTCCTGCTGCCGGCCCACTGCCGCCACCGGGTGGAATGGACCGAGGCTGACCGGGAAACAGTCTGGCTGGCCCTCCACTACAAAAGCTGAAAGAGGAGCGGCAGGGTGGCAAAGGAGAGAAAGATGCCGAGCCCGACCATGGCCGCGGTCAGCTCCGGGGCCAGACCGGCCATGATGGCGAGCGCGCCGGCCGAGACCATGGGCGGCATGCCGGCCTCGAAGACCGCTACCCGCGCCGCCTCGGAATCAAGACCGAACAGCCGGCAGACGGCCAGGGCAAGAAGCGGCGCTGCCACCAGTTTTACCGCCAACCCGGCAATCATCGGTTTGAGCACTGCCGGACTGAGCCGCAGACTTAGCTGAAAGCCCACCGCGATCATCACCACCGGCACCAGGGTTGCCGCCAGGGTCTGGAAGAGCAGAGCCAAGGTCGGCGGATAGGGAAAACCGCGCAGGGCAAAGGCGACAAGCAGAGAAACAAAGGCCGGGAAGGTGGCGATCTTCCTTGCCACCGAAGCGGCGGTGGGTTTATCGCCGGTCCGGCCGTAAAGGGCGATGATGAACGAACCGTAGGTGGCGAGACAGAGAAAGGAGCCGAGCTGATCGTAGAGTACCGCATAGGGAATGCCCGCCTCCCCGAAAAAGGCGCGCACCATGGGAATGCCGAGAAATGAGGTGTTGCCGAGGGGCACGAGCAGCAGGAGAGCGCCGGTCGTATCCCGGCCCCAGTTGCGCCAGCGGCACAGGGCAAGAACCGCAGCGGCGGAGGTGGCCAGCATGAGCCAGGGCATGATCAGCAGGACCAGGAGCTGGCGGGAGAAGGTCAGCTCCGGCACCTTGACCAGCACCAGGGCCGGCAGGGCGACGTAGATGACAAACATGTTCAACACCTGGGCGGTGTTGGCGGGAAAGGCGGACAGCCGCCGCAACCCCATGCCGATCAGCAGAAAGGAGATGGTAAGAACGAAATTTTCCATGAACGCCGGTCAGGACGAGCAGCTCGCCTCCTCCAGCAGGACGCCGAGCAAGGCTGCCGCCTCGCCCACCAGTTCGACGCAGATGCGCCGCCGTCCGTCCGGATCGGCATAATAGTGTTTCACCGCCTCCCGGTCGCGCCAATCAACCCGGGCGATATCCGCGCAGTTCATGCCGCCGTGTTCACGGGTCATTTCCTCGAACCTTTTCATGAATTTCCGGCTGAGCTGCCACATGCGCGGATCTTCCTTTTCCGTCAGGCTGCTGCGGCTGTAAATGCTTGAGATCATCGCCACCGCGCCGGGCACGATGCCGCAGAGGCCGCCGGAACTGGCAATCCCGCCGCCAAAGGCGCCCATGGCCCGCACCACCGCGGGCTCGACCCGTCCCGTCTTTTCCTGGCCCACGACCAGGATCGCCTGGCTTCAATGCAGCCGTTGTCGAAACAGCTCCATGGCCCGCATCCGCATCTCGGCCGGTGTCATATCGTTTTTTTTCATCGCTTTTGATCTGGTTCATCTGGCCCGACTGGCCGCCCCGTATTCAGGGCTCGCGGAAGCGGTCATCGGCACGATGCCGGACCACCGCTGCCGCCGCCTTTTCCAGCCAGCCGCAGCGCACCCCGGTCTGCACGTCGAATTCCGGCACATAGGGCTTGATGTCGAGGAGCGGGGTGTTGTCGAGGATATCGACATTCTCGATCTCAAGAACCGCACCCTCTACCCGCAGCAGCCGAACCACCGACAGGCCAATGCCGTTGGGCCGGTGCGGGGCGCGGGTGGCGAAGAGGCCACGGGGCACCGTATCGAGAAACGGGACGACGGTCAACCGGAATCCGGCACTACGATGAAAATGATAAAGCAGGACGATATGGGAAAAACCATCCAGATCACGCAGCCCTTCCGCATATTCGGGCAAGACCTCCACCCTGCCCTGGATGCCGGCCGCGCCGGCGGGCTGGATCGGCATGCCGGCAAGGGAGGTGTGGGGGGTGCGGATAACGCCGATGGGGGCAAATTCGATCTTCAACTTCTTTCTCCTGTTTCCCCCTGTCCGCCCATCACGGATTCTCGCTACATGACCAGCAATCGCCGCCCGATCTTCCCCATTCCCCTTCAGGCATCATTTCCCCGGTTCAATTTCCCGAAACCACTCGCGCAATTTCCCGGCGGCTTTCTCCTTGACCTCGACGTCGATATAAAGAATCACCGTGGCCACCGCGGCGGCAAGCACCGCCAGGTCATCGACATAGCCGGCAAAGGGAGTTATGTCGGCAACGACATCCAAGGGAAAAATGAAATAGCCGAGGGCGCCGTAGATGACACTCCGCGCCCAGGCCGGCGTGGCCGGATTACGGGCCGCGTAATAAAGCCACAACGCTTTTTCCACGACCTCGCGCCCTGCTGTTCGGGCAAACCCGACGAGCTTGTCGCGAAACTTCCTGTCGGAATATTCATAGGCAAAATCGCTCTGGTCATCCGCGGTCATGGCTTCCTCCCCTGCCAGTCACGAAAATGTGACGCAATAGAAAACTCATCAAGAAGAACTTTATTCCCTCTTCACGAGCCTGTGGATTCGGGATTCCCGCTGAAGTTTATCCTCTCGAAAGCGGCAATTGTAAAAATAACAGCTCCAGTTTGTTCATAGCCACTAAAAAATACCATACGAGCCGTAATTTCTTCGATGATCAGGTCAATTCGGTCAGGGTATACAGTATCTCCGTGATAAAAAAAATTCGTGCCGCCCTCAATCTTCCGTTGGAAACCGGCTCTCCTGGGCGGCCCGGAAGCCGTCAAAGGCGGCATCCGCCTCCTGACGGATGCGTTTCTGCAGCTCCAGATAGCGGCTCATCAGCTGCGCGGCATAGGGGGTCAATCGTGACCCCCTCCCCTCCCGGGCGACGAGGGCCTTGCCCAGCCGCTCTTCCGACGCCTTGATCCGGCCCCAGACCGCCCGGTAACTCATCTTCAGCTCCAGCGCCGCCTTTTGCAGCGACTGCAAACGATCGACCGCCTCCAGGATCCGGTAGCGACCCTCGCCGAACACGACATGGCCCTCTTCATCCTCGATCCAGATCTTGGAATGCACGGTGCAACGGCTCAGGTCGCCCGGCCCTCCCTTTGCATCATCCTTAATCATCTCCACTCTCCTCATCGCTCACCACAGCAACCTGCCAACCTCTTGACGCACTCGCAAAAAGTCAATTTCGTGGATGGCTAAGCAAAAATCGTCAA
>CAZUZJ010000236.1:0-1490 GCA_964624225.1 uncultured Desulfobulbia bacterium
GGATTGATGGAGGCGTCGGTCTGGATGAAGTTTTCATAGGCGCCGCTGCCGAGGCTGCGACCCTTGCCGGAGACAATGCCGGCGGTGACGGTCTGTTCGAAACCAAAGGGATTGCCGATGGCCAGGACCCAGTCGCCCACCTTCAGCTGATCTGAATCACCGAAAGTGACATAGGGCAGGGACTTCTTCGGCTCAATCTTGATCAGCGCCACGTCGGTCTTTGGGTCGCGGCCGATGATCTTTGCCTCGTATTCCTCGTGATTGGCAAAGCGGACGTTGATTTCGTCCGCCTCGTCGATGACATGATTATTGGTGACGATATAGCCGTCCGCCGAGATGATGACCCCGGAGCCGAGGCTGGTTCGTTTTTGCGGAATACCCTGTTGTCCCTGAAAACCGTTTGAACCGGGTTGTTCGAAGAATTTCCGGAACAGTTCGGGAACAGCCGGGTGGTCGGGAAAGGGGAAATACGGGATGGGTGGAGTTTTGACCGTCTGGGTGGTGTAGATGTTGACCACCGTGTCCCCGTATTGTTCCACCAGCGGGGCAAAGGTATCGGGCCGGGAGGCGAAAGCCGGCAGGGTCAGCAGAAAAAACGCCGCGGCGACGAGAAAAAATGTCAGGGAACATCGTGTGTTGTTTGTGTGCATAGCCGTGATTCCTTGGTGTTGAAAGAAAAGGATGTGGATGGTGGCCTGGCTGCGTGGCGCAGCCAGGCCGTGCTACTCAAGAGTGACCGCCACGGTGAGAAAGCGCTTGGGGGAGATGTAACGGCTGTCCCTGGCGTAGGCGGGATTGAAGGACGCGGTGTTTTGGCAGCAGATGGCGCGCAACTGGTCGAAACTGCCGACCGGAACGGACAGGATGATGGTATTCTGGTTGTAAATATCGGCCTGCCAGTGGGGCGATTGCATGATCTGTCTGAGCAGGCCCATCCGCGCCGACTCATCGTCGGCATGGATGGTGATCAGCAGATCAGGGTGAATCGTGGATTTCTGATGATAGCGGGCGAGAGAGGGCAGGGGAATATCCAGATACGAGTGATTGTGGCCGCCGGTGGAGACGAAGTCCACCGCGACCGGCGCCTGTTTTTTCTGCTGTTCCGGCAGCATGGCAAAGCGGGACAGAGAGGCAACTCCATCATCTTCATACTCGGAAAGGGTTGGGACGCCGGGGTAAAAGTCGGGATGATCTTTGGCCGGCATGACGCTTGCCAGCAACGATGCAGGTTGAGGCGTCGACTGGCTGGTCGTCGACCGGGCGGTACTCGCGGTTTGAGGTTGCGGTGCCAGCTGTTGTCCGGTCAGGGGAAGGAAATGAATCAGCGAGGCGCTGACAAAGCCGATGACGAGCATGGCAAAGGCGGTGGGAATCGCCACCTGTCGCCTGCCGATCCCGGTCAGCCATTCCCGGATCCTGGTTGGCAGGGAAGGTTTTTCCAGCTTATCATGAATGCCGGCCAGAAAGCCTGGCGGCACCCTGGCGACGGG
>CAZUZJ010000236.1:1566-4029 GCA_964624225.1 uncultured Desulfobulbia bacterium
GACGGGAATCTGCCGCAGCGCGGTAACGGCGGCCCGGAAGGCATGCCACTCGCCGTTGCAGTGGCTGCAGGATCGCAGATGTGCCTCCACCCCGGCCCGTTCCTCGGGGGTGATTTCTCCATCGAGATAGGGAGAAAAAACATTCTGGCAGTCATCGCATTTCATAGGCAAGCTCACAGGTTGTGATAATTTTTTTTCAGTCGGTCCTTCAGGGAGGATCGCGCCCGGTTGAGTTTCGATTTCACCGTGCCCAGCGGAATGCCGAGAATGGCGCTGATCTCCTCATAGGCCAGTTCCTGCAGATCCCGCAGCAGCAGGATCTCTCGCTCGGCTTCACCCATGGCATCGATGGCCGCACGAACCAGTCTGATCGTGTTTTGCCTCTGGAGGCTTTTTTCCGGTCCTTCATCACCGACGATCTGGATGAATGTTTCATCGTCATCCAGGGAAAGATTGCTGAAGTATCCCCTCCTGCTCAGTTTTTTATAGCGGTTGCGGCAGTGGTTGATGGCAATCTGATAGAGCCACGAGGTGAATTTCTCCCGCTCCCGCAAGCCGGGCAGTGATTTGTAGACAGTGACAAAGATATCCTGGGCCAGATCCTTCGCCTCTTCCTGGTTTTTGACATAGTTGAGGGCCAGGTTGAATATCTTGGTCTGATAGAGCTGGACCAAACGATTGAACGCCTGCTTGTCGCCTTCGAGAAAAGCGCGGACCAGCCCTTCGGTTTCCGTTTTCAGCTCGCTGTTGTTATCCATGGGACACCCGTTGCCCGTTGCTGGCCGGTCCTGATGTCCCGGGCGCTGCCCCTGCGCGGCAGGATGAGAGGATGCCGGGGGCAGGAGGGGTCATGCCTTGGGTGTCGTCATGAAGTGACAGACAAGATGGTATATAAAAAAGTTCCATGTTTTCGCCTGAAAATCTCCCTTCCGGTCGCCCCCCTGTGTCGGCAGAAGAGGATGACCGGTGTCTTGCCAATGGTCGCCGCCGCGGCTCGCTGCGTGGGCCGCCTCTCAGGGGAAGAATGGTGACGGCAAGGCGGCGGTTCACATCGTCTTATACACTAGTCATAAAATATATAACAGACAACGAGAAACGTTTTTTTTGCTAACCGGGATGGCTGGATCGGCGCGGCCGGCGCTTCCCCTGTTGCCTTTTTGTCGTCTCCGTTGTATGTCATACGGAAATGGATGGACTGACAAGGAGGTGGGTGACGGAGGTCCGCTTCCGGCCGGGCAGTTTTTTTGATTTACCATGATGCGTTCCGAAAAAGCCTTTATTAGCGCTGAGAGCACAGGACACAGAAAAAAATATTTTCCATGACAGTCAGTTATCTCTGGGGGCTCCGTGGTCTCTGTGGTTGATTGTCCGTTTTTCCGAAATCATCAATATGGCAGCGACATGGAAAAGATCGTCGAAGAGTTGCACCGGATTTTCCGGTTGAAGGAAACCACCGAAGAGGGGGATATTGTCGTTATCGTAACGGAGAACCCCCAGACCCTGACCTACGCGATGGTCAGCGGCTTTGAGAGGGACAGCAGCAAGCGGGACGAGTGGTGGCATGTCAGCATGTATCTGTTCGCCGTCCCGCCGCAGAAAGTGGTGTGGACCCTGCGTACCCCTCAGTTCACCGGCCAGGAAATTTTCACTATGGGCGGTGAAAAACGTTACATCAAGGCAGTGGATTTCAATGAACCCGGTCATGACCCGAAAAAGATCAAAAAAGCGGCGCCGAAAAAGAAGGCGGTGCTGCGGGTCGTCAAATAGCCATGGAGACCCGTGAGCAGGAAATCGTCATCCCCAACCGTTTCGGGTTGCATGGCCGGACCTCGGCCCTGCTCGTGCAAACGGCGCGACGTTTTGTTGCTGATATCAAACTGGTGCGGGATGGCATGGAGGCGGATTGCAAGAGTATCCTTGATGTCATGGCCATGGGCTGCACCATGGGCACTCCGGTGTCCATCAGGGCAAAGGGGCCGGATGCGCGGGAGGCGCTCGCCGCCCTCGCCGCCCTCATTGCCGACGGTTTTGGTGAACAATGACCGGCAACGGCGAAGACGATAAGACGGTGACCTTTTCGGGCATTGCGGTTTCGCCCGGTGTCGTTATCGGTCGCGCCGTGCTGCCCCAATCCGGAATGGCGATTCGCCGACGGGCGATTGGCGATGCCGCCGTTGCGGCCGAGCAGCACCGTTTCCGTCAGGCCGTGGCCAGGGCTGAGGGTAAGCTTCAGCAGGTGAGGGAACATTTCGCCGCTATGCTGACCGACTATGTGGCGATCATTGACAGCCACATCCTGATGCTGCGGGATCATCTCCTCTTTGATCGCACCCTGGCCCTCATCGCCGGGGAACAGGCAAATGCGGAGTGGGCCCTGGAAAAATCCCTGGTCGAGGTGAGGGAATTGTTCAGCCGCATGGAGGATGCGTATCTTCGTGATCGGTTTCACGATGTCCGACAGGT
>CAZUZJ010000237.1:0-4022 GCA_964624225.1 uncultured Desulfobulbia bacterium
GCTGTCACCGGGGTTCAAACCTTTTCCACTTGGGACAGGTAATAAACCACCCGAAGCCCGATTTATTTTCGGTTGTCCCTCCTGCAACGCCAGGAACTGCTGACCGAATTCATGCAGATGCATGCCTATCCGAGAATGAAAACCGGGCAGAGTGCCGTCTGATCGTTCCGTCGGCTGAAAAAAGGTCGGCAGATGGGCCCGCCTGCCGGGGTTCACAGCTCGTAGAGGGTGTCATCCTGTGCCGGCGGCAGGGTGCGGGCGTTCAGTTTTTTGCGCGCGGCACCGAAGGGATCCTCCCCTTCCAGCAGATCGCCCATGTCCGCCTCGATTTTTTCCGGATCCTCTCCCGCCTCCATCCGCGCCAGTGCCTCCTCCATCCCGTCGCCCAGGCTCATTCCCGTCTCCGCTGAAAACCGACGCATCAACTGCGCCATCTGGCGTGGATCATCCTCGCTGATCTGTTCTGCCTGTCTGGCAAGATCCGTCAGTACCCTTTCCATCCGTGCCTCATCGATCCCGGCCGGAAAACCATCGTTATCTTCACGGGCCTTGCCGATGGTGGCGAAGGTGGAGAGCTGGCGCCGCAGTTTTCCCAGGCAGCGCGGGCAGAGGGGCTCGGCGGTGGTGTTGATGCGGCGCGCGAAAAAGTTAAAGATCGTGTGACAGGCGTGGCAGTAAAATTCGTAGATCGGCATCGGTCTTCTCCTTATTGCCCCGCATTGCGGGCTTCAAGTTCTTCCCATCGTGCATAAAGCCGGTCAACCGTTTCCTGGGCCGGCTGCAGCAAGGCGCACCATTTCGCCAGTTCCTCGGCGTTGGCCATCACCGCCGGATCGGCCAACTGGTGCCGGCACTTTTCCAGGGCCTCTTCCGCGGCCTGGATCCTCTCCTCCATGGTTTCCAGTTCGAGCCGTTCACTATAGGTGATTTTTCTTGGTCGCTCGGTGTCATCCTTCCGTTTTAGCGGCTCCGGCTGTTTTTTCCCGCTTTCCCGAATCGGTTGCCGGGCGCTGAGCCACTGATTGAAATCGTCATAAAAAATCGTGGTTCCGCTACCGGTAAAGGCAAGAATTTTATTCGTCACCCGGTCGAGAAAGAAACGGTCATGGCTGACCAGCACCACCGCCCCGGGAAATTCCAGCAGGCTCTCCTCCAGAATGGCCAGGGAGGCGATGTCGAGATCATTGCCCGGTTCGTCCAGCAGCAGGATATCGGCCGGCTGCAGCATGAGTCGGGCGATCAGGATGCGGGCCTGTTCGCCGCCTGACAGGCGGCTGACCGGCTGGTCAAGCTGGTCCGGCTGAAAGAGAAAACGTTTGGCCCAGCCGACGACATGAACCGGTGTGCCTTGATAGATCACGGTATCTCCGCTCGGCGAGAGGGCCTGACGGAGGGTCTGTTGCTGATCGACCTGTTCCCGTTTCTGATCAAAGAGGACGATACGCACGCCGTCGGCACAGCTGATGGTCCCGGTGTCCGCCTGGTCGCTGCCGGCCAGAATGTGCATGAGGGTTGTCTTGCCGCTGCCGTTGACCCCCAGCAGTCCGAGACGGCGGCCGGGGGAGAGGACGAAGCTGAGGTCGGAGAAGAGGAGACGACCGGCCACCGCCTTGCCGACCGCGCTGACCTCGACCAGTTTTTTCGTTTTACGACCGGTGGCGTCGAAGTCGATACGCAGGTGCCGTTCCGCCGCGTTGCGGCTCCGGACCTGGCGCAGTTCGTCCTGCAGGCCGTGGGCCTGGTCGATGCGGAATCTGGCCTTGGTGGTACGGGCCTTGGGCCCGCGGTTGAGCCATTCGGTTTCCCGCCGCACCTTGTTGGCCAGGGTCTCCTGCAACTGCTGCTGGCTCTCCAGCAGGGCGCTGCGCCGGTCAAGAAAGCGGCTGTAGGAACCATCGACCCGGAGAAAACCTTCCGGATAGCAGCGGTTGAGTTCAATGATCCGGTTGGTGCAGTTTTCGAGGAAGGCGCGATCGTGGGTGATGACGATGAAGGCAAAGCGCTGGGTTGCGAGCAGCGTCTCCAGCCAGAGGATGCCCTCAATGTCGAGATGGTTGGTCGGTTCGTCGAGCAGCAGCAGGTCCGGCTCGGTGATGATTGCACAGGCAATGGCCAGCCGTTTCCGCCAGCCGCCCGACAGGGTGGCGACCGCATCGGTGGCCCGTCCCGGCATTGTCTCGCTGATCATCCGCCGCACCCGGGCAACTCTGGTCGCCTCGTCATCCCCCGCCGTGGCCCGCTCTAAGGCCTTTTCGATAGTCAGGTCAGGGGCGAAATGATCCTGCTGGGCAAGATAGGTGATTTTTACCCCTTTTTGGCAGATACGTTTGCCGCTGTCAGGTGTTTCCTGACCGGCCAGGATCTTCAGCAGGGTGGATTTGCCGGAGCCGTTCGGGCCGATGAGACCGAGCCGTTCTCCGCTTGAGAACGTCAGGTTGATGTTGGTGAAAAGCTGCTGGGCGCCGAACGCCTTGCTGATGGATTGACAGGTGGCAAGCATGGTTGATAGGTATGTCGCGGCAAAGGGTTGAATGTTTTCAGCCTTATGGCATGGTAAAAAGAGAGCGAACGGTGTCCGGGATGGCGCCCTTGGGCAGGAGTTTGTTGTCCTTGCCGATCGCATAGAGACCGAACCACTCCTCTGGATCGTCTTCTTCGTGCCGGATTTGATCCTCCCAGTATTCGCCACTTTTCCACCATTCGTCATGCAGTTCGAAAAAGACCAGACCGGCAAATTGCTCCTTGCCCCTGGCGGTGCGCACGTCCTGCCAGATGGCCACGAAGACCGGCGGCACCTCTTTGATGCAGTGGCCGCCGAAGCCTGGCACCCAGGGTTTGGGGGCAATGGGCGAGGTGGAGAGGCCGACCTGGGTAATAATGATAGGTTTTTTAGTCAGGCGGACCAGGTCTTCGAGATAGCCCTGATAGGCGGTTTTCGTGACCGAACCGGGCGGCGAGGTGACGACCCCCCGGGCATAGGTGTAAATGTTGAGACAGAGCAGATCGCCCATGTCCGGCAGCAGCACGCTTTTTTGCTCCACCTCAAGATCGGGGCGCTCCGCCACCGGACCGATATGGGTCCAGCTTGTGTGGGTGTAAAGGTGACGCTGGCCATAACGGCTCAGCTCGTAATCGATGGCGCCGTCAATGAGGCGGGCCAGGGCAACCTCGGTGGGGGTGCGGCCGGTGACCACCACATGCTTACCCTGATAATCGCGTACTTCGGGATGCCGACTGTCGGTGCGGGCCACCGCCGCCGCTTCCAGTTCGTCGCCGACGGAAAAGAATACCAGGCGGTCAGGGCGGCCGACCGTATAGGTATGGTCGATGACCTCCCGGATCTGGGCCAGGGTGCGCTGCTGGAATTCTTCGGCGAGGAAGTCCTCCTCGCAGCAGTGCACCCAGATATCCTGCCCGTAGAGCAGATCGGTTTTGTCCAGTTCAGCAAAGAAGCCCGCCGGCATAAAGCGGGGAAAGACGTGGAGATAGGTGGCCCCCAGTTCGCGGATGCGGGCGAAATGATCCGGGTAGCGGCCGTTATCGCCGGGATTGGCCCCGTGCAGCGGGGAGCCGTCGCCGGGCAGAAAGGGCGAGTAGCCGATCCCCCGCAAAAAGAGGGGGGTTCCGGTTGTCCGGTCGACAAGCTCGCTGCCGCGGATGACAAAGCGGTGCGGTTCCGGGGTGGCCGGCGTGATGAGCGCGGTCTTGCCGGGCTGGGCCGCTGTGGCGTCGGCGGTGCTGGTTAAGGAGACAAACAGGCAGCAGACGAGAAGCAGAAAAACGGTTTTGATTGTCATGGCAGTATGGCATGTTGTCGACAGGGGGGTCAGCCACCCTGTCGATGGACGGTTACATTGAATTCCTCAATCCGGACCGCCGCCTTCTCGCCTTCGCCGAAGAGATGAAAGGAGAAGGCCTGGCGCGGCTCGGGGTTGTCGAAGTCAAAGGCGATCTCCGCCACCTCCCCCGCATGGAGAAGGGGGAAGGACGGGTAGGAGATGCTGGTGATGAGATACTCGAAT
>CAZUZJ010000238.1:0-4020 GCA_964624225.1 uncultured Desulfobulbia bacterium
CCCCTTATCGATGGCGTCGATGGCATTAAGGACGATGTTGAGAAAGACCTGCTGCAACTGGCCCTCGTCGCCCTGTGGCAGAGGAAGATCCGGATCCAGGGCGCGGACGACCCTGATCTTTTTCTCATCAAGCTGCGAGGCGACAAGAAAGAGCACCTTGTCGATGATCTTTTCGAGATTGACCTCGGCAAACTGGGACTGACCCGGCCGGGCGAACTGCAGCAGGTTGTTGATGAAGTTGTCGAGCCGTTTGACCTGGCTCTGCACCTCATGAAAAATGAGCTGATTAGTGTCTCCCTCCTGAAAGGAACGGGCGAGAATCTGCATGGCACCGGAAATACCAGCCAGAGGATTTTTGATCTCATGGGCAACGCCGGCTGCCATTTCTCCCAGAGAGGCCAGTTTGTCGACCCGGGCAAGATCCTGCTCCAGCACTTTTTTGGCGGTGATGTCCCGGAAGATGCAGCTCAGACCGGTCACCGTGTCAGCACTGTCGGTGATGACTGAAAAACAGACCTCGGCCGGAAAGGTATCGCCGTTCTTTTTCTTCATCGGCACCTCGGAGAGATGGCCCATGGTACTGTCCATCTCGTCAGCGGCGTCGAGGAAAGGACATTTTTTCCCATCCATCGGCGAGAGAAAATCATCGAGCTGGCGGGAGAGCATCTCCTCCCGACGATAGCCGAGAATGATCTCGGCGGCCCGGTTGACATCGGTGATCTTCATAAACTGGTCCACCGTGATGAGACCGCTGCGCAGATTCTGGATAATGCTCTCGTAAAAACTCTTCAGATACTCGATTTCCGCCAGTTGTCGGGCGATCTTGCGCAACATCTCCTTTTGCCGCAAGGCCCGGCCGACGGCAAGGGCTGCGTGGCTGGTGATGGCGGCAGAGAGGCGAATCTCCTCATAGGTGACCGGCTGCTGGCTGGCATTCTTGTCTGCCAGGACATAGCCGTAAAAATCATTGTCATCACAGATCGGCAGAATGAGAAAGGAGTTGACCTCACCCATCAGGTAGTTGACCGTTTTGTCATGAGTGTCGAGGTTCATGACCGAGAAATGGCGAAAACGGGAAAACTGATTGATGTCAATGTCGGCCATGGCCCCATCCGGCACACAGAGATTGACCCGTTGCCGGCGATTGGGATGGTTCCTGTCACGATAATCATCCCGCAGGATCCCGCAGGTGCGGGGCTGCCGGGGTGCCTCCTCGTGCAGCTCGGCAAAACCGACGACATTGAGAGGCTCCCGGTCGGTGAAGACGCGCCGCAACAGGCCATTGACCTGCTGAAAATCGACGCTGAACGGCCGACGCCCGACCTCCTTGAAGCCATAAAAGACCTGGGTCTGCAGACTTTTACCCCGGTCGTCAAGGCGCAGGACAAGAACACGCTCCAGGTCGGTGCAGCTGACGATGTCCTCGACAAGATAATCCATGAGCACCGTCACTTCATCGGACCGGCCCATTCTTCGGGCGCTTCGATAAAGCGACCGCAGATCAGTAACAACTCTTTCCACTGGCTTTCCTCTTGAGGTGATGCATCCTTCCTGATGCAGCATGTCCTGTATCAGGAAGTTTACCTGTTTTGACGGATAAAGCAAACAAAGACTTCAGGCCACTTTCCCGGCTCCAGCGTCCTTGTCCCTATCGACAAAGGCAAGATACCAGAGCCGGGAGGCTTTCTGGCGCGATGGCTAACGGAGGTGCACTTTGCAAAAGACATACCTCGCCTCCATGTTCTCCGCCAGTCTCGCGGCGGGGACAGTCAACCCCGGAGGATATATACGGCAACCTCCTGTTTGTTGCGATGCCGGCCGGGTGGGGGAGGCCATGCATTTTCCGGGGAGAATGAAAAGAGCAGGAAGACGAATGAGGAGCGGAGAGATTGTCAGCAAGCAGGTGGGGGATTTGGCCCGAAAAAGAGCAAGGTCCCGCCTCTGGCAGGGCCATATGCCCCACCAAAGGAGAGGTACAACAAAGAAAAGAGGTAGAGGTCAGAGGAGCCCGGTGCTTACAAACCGGAAACTTCAGACAAAACGGATGCGGCAGAAGCGCCTTTTGCCCACCTTAATCAGCACCTCTCCACTGGCAGGCACGCGGGCATCGACATCGCCCACCTTTTCGCCGTCAACCGTCACCGCGTTCTGGGCGATCATGCGGCGGCCGTCGCCGGTGCCGCTCACCAGACCAGCCAGGGTCAGCAAACGGGGCAGCCAGATGGCGGGTTCGTCAGCGGGAATATCGACCTGGGGAATCTCGTCTGGCAGGTCGTGCTTCTTAAAGACCCGCTCGAAATTCTCTTCCGCCCGCAAGGCGGTTTCTGCATCATGAAAACGAGCGGTCAATTCGCGGGCCAACCTTTTTTTGACATCCTTGGGATGGATGGCGCCGCGCCCCATATCAGCTTTGAGGAGAGCGATCTGTTCCCTGGTCAGATCACTAAGCAAATCATAATAGCGAAACATCAGCTCATCTGAGATGGAAAGCACTTTGCCGTAAATATCGTCGGCCTTTTCCGTGATGCCGATGTAGTTGCCAAGCGACTTGCTCATCTTGTTCACCCCGTCAAGACCTTCAAGAAGAGGGAGGGTGATGACGACCTGAGGTTCCTGGCCCCAGGAGCGCTGCAGATCGCGGCCCATCAAGACATTGAAGAGCTGATCGGTGCCGCCCAGCTCGACATCGGCCCGCATGGCGACGGAATCATAGCCCTGGATCAGGGGATAGAGAAATTCGTGGATGCTGATCGGCCGCTGGCTGTCGAAACGCTCGCGGAAATCCTCCCGCTCCAGCATGCGGGCCACGGTCAGATGGGAGGCGAGCTTGACAAAGTCATAGGAGGAAAGCTTGCCCAGCCACTCGCTGTTGAACATCACCGTGGTGCGCGCCGGGTCGAGAATTTTGAAAATTTGCTCTTTATAGGTTTCGGCGTTGCGGGCGACATCCTCCTGGGTAAGGGGCTTACGGGTTTCGGATTTACCGGTGGGGTCACCAATCATACCGGTGAAATCGCCGATGAGAAAAAGCACATCATGGCCCAGATCCTGAAAATGCTTCAATTTCTGAATAAGAACGGTATGACCAAGATGGAGATCCGGCGCGGTGGGGTCAAAACCCGCCTTGACCCGAAGCGGCACCCCGCTTTCCTGTGACTTCTTCAGTTTTCGAACAAGATCCTCGCGGGAGATGACATCAACCGCCCCGCGTTCGATAAGCGCCACCTGATCTTCAATGCTCACTTTCATCCTGCCTTCCGACTCCTGAATTTCGTCAGCATCGTAAACAACCACGATTCCGACGGGCCGTGTTTTGGAACTCGTTGTTTTCTCTTTCCCGCCTGTCTTGTTTTGCGGGTTTATTACGAATCCATCAATTTTGGCTTTGCCTGCCGTCCCGTATCATTTCGCATATTCCACTGACCGCATCTCCCGGATCACCGTGACCCGGATCTGACCGGGATAGGTCAGCTCCTTCTCGATTTTCCGGGCAATATCACGGCTCATCATCACCGCATCGCTGTCCGAGACGTTGTCGCTGTTGACCACGATGCGGATCTCCCGACCAGCCTGGATGGCGAAGGATTTCTCCACCCCGGAGAAGGAGTGGGCAATATTCTCCAAATCTTCCAAACGCTTGACATAGGTCTCCAGCATCTCCTTACGCGCACCGGGTCGGGCGCCGGACAGGGCGTCAGCGGATTGAACGAGCACATCGAGGATGCTCTCCGGCGGAACATCCTCATGATGGGCAGCAATGGCATGGACAACCTCGGGCGATTCTCCATATTTTTTCGCCAGCTCGGCACCAATGCTGGCGTGGGACCCCTCGATTTCATGATCGACCGCTTTGCCGATATCATGCAGCAGACCTGCGCGTTTGGCCTGTTTGACATTGATGCCGAGTTCCGCCGCCATGACTCCGCAGAGGAAGGCGACTTCCAGGGAATGCTGGAGAACATTCTGCCCGTAACTCGTCCGGTATTTCAAACGACCGAGCAGCATGATCAGTTCCAGGTG
>CAZUZJ010000239.1:0-1528 GCA_964624225.1 uncultured Desulfobulbia bacterium
GCCGCGGACCCGGTTGTGGCGGATGAGGGCGCCGGCCGCCTGGATGATCGCCGGGGCGGACCGGTAATTGCTCTCCAGGGCGAGGCATTCGGTCCCGGATTCTTCGGCAAAGCGCAGAAAGAAGCGGAGGTCGCTGCCGCGGAAGCCGTAGATCGCCTGGTTGGCGTCGCCGATGACAAAAAGGGCGGCAAAGCGGCCAAGCAGGGTGACGAGGTCGTACTGCGGCTGGTTGACATCCTGGAACTCATCGACAAAGAGATGGCGCACCCGGTTTTGGAGCAGGCCGCGGAAGGCGGCATCGGTCCGCAGTCTGGCGACAAGAACGGGGATGATCATTTCGAGATCAATGGCGTTGAGCCGTTCCAGTTCGTGCAGATAAAGGGCAAGCGGACCGGGATGTTTTTCGGTCGGGTCAAGGACGGCGATGGCGCCGGCAATCTTCTTGCGCTCGCTTGCCGTTGCCTGCGGATAAAGACGCCTGAGTACGAGTTCGCGCTCATCGTCGCCGATCACCGCAAGCCCCGGTGTTTCCCGTTGCAGCCAGTCCAGGCAGAAGCGGTGGAAGGTGCCGACAAAGACCTCGTCCGCGGCCGCGCCCGCCTGCCGGCGCAGCCGTTCCCGGACCTCGTTTGCCGCCCGGTTGGTAAAGGTGATGGCGACAATGCCGGCCGGATCCTCCCCGCGTGCGGTGATGAGATGAAGGAGCCTGCCGACCAGGGTATGGGTCTTGCCGGTGCCGGGGCCGGCGGCGACCAGGATGCGGCGGGCCGGGCTCGTGATCGCCCGCCTTTGCGCCGGGTTGTCGGCCTGCTCTGGCGCCGGCCGGGCCGCAGCCGGGGCAAAAAGAGGGGGCTGTGATTCTGGTTTGATGTTTTTCTCTTTTTTCCGGCGGGGCCCGCGTTCTCCGAAGAGGGCGGCCTGGCCGCGCAGGCGGTCGATCTCACCCTCGGCAAAGGCGCGGATGACGCCGAACTGGCCGTCAAAGCCGGCCCGGCGGATCACCCGGTTGGCGCGGATACGGGCAATCGCCTCGCCCAGGATGGGGGAAAAGAGGCTGATCTCGTCCAGAGTGGCATGGAGAAAGAGGTTGAATTCCGAACCGAAGCGGTTGATCGTTCTGGTATATTGCTCCATCACTCCTTTGCTGGCCGGACCCTTGGCCATGATCTCGCCGATCACTTCGGGCAGGGGAATAAGGCTCGTGAAGGTCGGCCCGTTGGCCGGATACAAGGGGGTCTTGCGGTCGGCAAGATCCATCACCCGGTGGGCGACGCCGACGGTGAGCGGCTTGCCGCACACCGGGCATAATCCCCGGCAGGCCCTGGTCTCTTCTGGTTCCATCACCACCTGGCAGGCGCGGTGGCCGTCGAGATGGTATTTGCCCTCTTCCGGGAAAAATTCCACGGTGCCCAGAAAGCCGTTGGCCGACACCCGCAACGCCTCCCGCAGTGATGGAAAGTCGAATGGGCAGGCAAAGCGGTTGACCTCCCGGCCGAGTTTGGCCGGCGAGTGGCAGTCGGAATTGGAG
>CAZUZJ010000239.1:1570-4011 GCA_964624225.1 uncultured Desulfobulbia bacterium
TCAGGGTATAGCGGTCGAGGGCAGAGATGAGCCGATTCATGTCCGGGTCTGAGGAAAGCCCGGTTTCGAGGGCGAAGATATGGGCGGCAAGGTCGCCGAAGCATTCCTCGATGGAGTCAAAACCGGATTTGGAGCCGAACAGGGAAAACCATGGGGTCCAGATGTGGGCCGGCACGAGAAAGCCGTCCGCCATTTCTTCAAGCTGGATCTCCAGCAGGTCGCGGGAATCGAGACCGAGGATGGGGCGGCCGTCGGACTCGATGTTGCCGATGGCGGCGAGCCGGCGGTTGATCCGCTCCGCGCTCGCGAGATCCGGGGCAAAGAGGATGTTGTGGACCTTGCGCACCCGATCATGCCGCTTGTAGATGGAGCTGATTTCCGCGGTGAGGAGAAAGCGGACCGGGATCGCCTCGGGGGTGACGCCGGGCAGGGCCGGGGTGGTTTTCTCGTCACGAAGCCGGAACAGGCCGGGTTCCGCCGGGACAAGCTGCTCCTTGATCTGGGCGAACCAGCCGGGATGGGTAAAGTCGCCGGTGCCGATCAGGTGGATGCCCTTGACCCGCGCCCAGGCAGCGAGTCCGGCCAGGGTGCTTTCCCTGCTGGTGGCCCGGGAAAAGGGGGAATGGATATGGAGGTCGGCGAGAAAGTTCATGGTGTCTAGTCGCGAGATGGACATCCGGCGAGTGGCGGCAAGATCTTTTTTGACATTCGGCGGATGCGGCATTAAGGTATCGGTTTACTATAAGGAGCACGGGGCAAAGTTCCAAGGATAAAATTCCGCCTGGCCGGAGGCGCCAGTGATTAGTGAACGCAATAAAGGGGGGAGGAAACCGTCATGTCTGAATTGATCGATGTCATTGTTGTCGGGGCGGGGCCGGCGGGGCTTCAGGCCGCGGTCCATGCCGTGCGCAAAAAGGCGAGTGTGCTGATGCTGGGGCGACCCCAGAAGAGTGCCATTTACTGGGCCCATGTGGAAAATTATCTCTGTGTCGACGGGGTGACCGATGGCCACGAGATGCTGAGGGTAGGGCTTGCCCAGGCGGTCCGTTTTGGCGCCCGCGCTGTCGAGGAGGATGTGCTCGGCATCGAGCAGCAGGGCGAGCACTATGCGGTGCGGACGGAAAGCGGTATGTATCTGGGCCGCACCGTTATCCTCGCCACCGGCACCCACAAAAACAGGTTGAAGGTGAAGGGGGAAAAGGAGTTGACCGGCAAGGGGGTGAGCTACTGTGTTGACTGCGACGCCAATTTCTTCCGCAACGCCAGGGTGGCGGTGGTGGGCAACGAGAGTGCGGCGGTGGACGGAGCGCTGACCCTGCTCAAATACGCCGCCGAAGTCCATCTCGTCAGCCGGGAGCTGGCCGTGTCCGCCGACCTGGCCGCCAAGGTGAAGGCGAGCGGGGTGAAACTGCACCTGGGAAGCTGGGTGAAGGAGATAGTCGGCGACAAGGCGGTGGAGGGACTTGTGCTGGAGGATGACACCCGACTGGCGGTGGATGGGGTCTTCATTGAACTCGGCGCCAAGGGGGCGATGGAGCTGGCCACCACCCTGGGGGTGCAGCTCGACATGGAGACCTTCTCCTACATTGCCACCAACAAGCAGCAGGAAACCAATCTGTCCGGCGTCTACGCAGCCGGCGATATCGCCGGGCCGCCGCACCAGATGGCCAAGGCGGTGGGCGAAGGCTGCGTGGCGGGCTGGTATGCGGCCAATTACGCCAACAAGCAGAAAAGGGAGTCTGACGCTGGCTGAAGCCAGGTGATTTCGGAAAAACTGAAAATTCACCACAGAGGCCACCGGGCACGCAGCGATAGCTGACTGTCATTCAGGATGTTTTCTCTGTGCCCTCTGTGCTCCCGGTGGTGACAAGGACTTTTTTGCGGATGCATCATGAATGAGGCGGCGGATATTGTTTACATGAAACTCGCCCTGGCGGAGGCGGAGCGGGCCGCGGCCCGCGGCGAGGTGCCGGTGGGCGCAGTTCTGGTAAGTCAGGATGGGGCGGTGCTCGCCCAGGACGGCAATCGTCCCATTGAGCTGGATGACCCGACCGGCCACGCCGAGATGCTGGTACTGCGCCGGGCCGCAGAGCAAACCGGCAATTACCGGCTGCCCGGCTCTACTCTTTATGTCACGGTGGAGCCCTGCGTCATGTGCGCCGGCGCCCTGGTGCATGCCAGGGTGGCCCGCCTCGTCTTCGGCGCCCGCGATCCGAAGGCGGGCGGGGTTGTCTCCTGCTACCAAGTCGGCAGGGACGGCCGTCTCAATCACGCGATCGAGCTGACCGAAGGGGTGCTGGCCGAGGCCGGCGCCGCACTGCTCCGTGATTTTTTCCGGGAGAGGCGAAAAAAAACAGGGGCACAGGAATTTCCCCTTTGAAAAAATCCCTTTTGGTTGTAAAGTACCTGTCTTTGCAAATGACGAAGATGCGGAGAGGTGA
>CAZUZJ010000240.1:0-4009 GCA_964624225.1 uncultured Desulfobulbia bacterium
CTCGATCGTTTCAAGCGGATCAACGACACCCTGGGCCACAGTGCCGGCGACAAGCTGCTCAAGGAAATCGCCACCTATCTCGGCGACAGTGTCCGCTCCTCCGATATCATTGCCAAGGCCTGTTTTCCAAAAAAACCGGGGGTCACCCTCTCCCGGCTCGGCGGGGACGAATTTACCATCCTGCTGACCTCCATCGCCGAGGAGGAGCATGCCGCCCGGGTGGCGAGTCGCATCCTTGAGCTGCTCAGCCGGCCGATCAGAATCGCCGGCCAGGAGGTCTATGTGTCGGGCAGCATCGGCATCACCATCTACCCGAGTGACGGCGACGATGTCGATACCCTGTTGCGTAACGCCGATGTCGCCATGTACCATGCCAAGGAAAACGGCAGGAATACCTTCCAGTTCTTTTCCGAGCAGATGAACAGCCGGGCCATGGAACGGTTGAACATTGAAACCGCCCTGAAAAAAGCTCTGGAGCGAAATGAACTGGTCCTCTATTATCAGCCCAAGATCGACCTGCGGACCGGCCGGCTGGCCGGACTGGAGGCATTGGTCCGCTGGCTCCATCCGAAGATGGGACTGGTGACGCCCGCTCTGTTTATTCCCATTGCCGAGGAGTCGGGGCTCATCCTCCCCATGGGTGAATGGGTGATCAACGAGGCCTGTCGGCAGGTGCGGCAGTGGCGGGACGAAGGGTTGCAGGGGCTGCGGGTTGCGGTCAACATCTCGGGCCTCCAGTTTAAGCAGCTGAGCCTGATTCCTGTGGTGCAGCAGGCCCTGCGGCAGAGCGGCATCGACGGCTCCGGTCTCGAACTTGAGCTGACCGAAAGCTCCATCATGCAGAACGTCGATCAGGTCAACGAGACCCTGGTGCGCCTCAAGGAGATCGGGGTCAGCCTCTCGGTTGACGATTTCGGCACCGGTTACTCCTCCATGAGCTATCTCAAACGTTTTCCCCTTGATGCGCTCAAAATCGATCGCGGTTTCATCATGGATATCACCACCGATCCCAATGACGCCGCCATTATCAAGGCGATCATCGCCCTGGCCCGCAGCCTTGGTCTCAAAACCGTGGCCGAGGGGGTGGAAACCCGGGAGCAGCTCGATTTTCTCCGTAACGCCCAATGTGACGAGATTCAGGGTTTTTTCATCAGCCGGCCGGTGGCAGCCGCCGATCTTGAAGAGTTTCTCATGCCCGGGAGAACCTTCTGCTGATGTCCGAACGCCAGAAGATCATTGCCCTTTTCAGCGCCGCCATTGTGCTGCTCGTCGGTCTGGTCGCCGGCGGCAGCCTCTATTTTCTTTACAAAACCGCGGTGAGCGAGCAGGGTATCCGTCTGCTTGAAATGGCGATCAGCCGGGCGCGTCTGCTGGAGGCGTTGCACCGTGATCCTGTTTTTGCCAGGGGTGAAAGCGGGGTCGGCAAAGGCGGGATGAATTTTCTTCCGGAGCTGCTGCGCCGGGCGGTGGGACAGCCCGATGAGGAGTCCCGGCTCGCTTCCCTGGCCGCCGACGGCAGCGAGCAGCGGGCGGAAAGCCTGGAATTCGTCCTGGCCTACCGGGTGGGTGATACGGCCTTTTTTGTCAATTCCAGCGGGCTTGCAATGAAGCCGACGCCCATGGCAAAACTGGCCGGAAAACCGATCGGCGAGGCCCTGGCCGGCAAAACCGGGGTGCGGCAGGTGGTGGATCATCTCGGCGTGCCGGTGCTGGTGGCCTTCACCTCCCTGCAGGAGAGCGGCTACGGGCTGGCCGCCAAGATCTCCATCGTCGAACTGCAGGCCGCTTTTGTCCGGGCCGGCTACACCCTCCTTGCCGTCACCATCATCGTCCTGTTGCTCGGTATCGTCATCCTGCTCACCATCGTCAATCCGCTGATCTTCTCCCTTGAAGAGGCACGGGACCAGGCGGCCATTGCCAACCGGGTCAAGGGCGAGTTTCTTGCCAACATGAGTCACGAAATCAGAACACCGATGAACGGCATTATCGGTATGACCGCCCTGGCCCTGGAAACCGACCTTAGCGACGAGCAGCGCACTTATCTGCAGACCGTCGAGAACTCCGCCAAAAATCTGCTCGGCCTGCTCAATGATATTCTCGATTTTTCCAGGATCGAATCCGGTCAACTGGAAATGGAGATCCGCCCCTTCAATTTGCGGGAAACAGTGGAAAACTCCATGCAGGTCTTCGCTGCCCAGGCCCACGCCAAAAAGGTCGAGCTGTTCGCCCATATCCCGACCGATATTCCGACCGACATCATCGGCGATCAGCTTCGTTTCAGTCAGATCCTCTTTAATCTGGTGGGGAATGCGGTGAAATTCACCGCTGTCGGGGAAATCGTCGTGCGGGTGGAACAGGAGATCGAGAAACCAGCGACAAACGATATGGTCCGGCTCCACTTTTCCGTGTCCGATACCGGCATCGGCGTTGCCACGGAAAAGCAGCAGCTCATTTTCGACAGTTTCACCCAGGCCGACAGCTCGGTGGCCCGTCTGCATGGCGGCACCGGTCTCGGACTTGCCATCACGAAGAAGCTGGTGGAAATGATGGACGGCAGCATCTGGATGGAACCCAATCCCGGCGGCGGCAGTGTCTTTCATTTCACCGTCCGCGTCCGCCCCGCCCTTTCGGAAGGTGCGGTCAATGTTTTTCACGATGAAACGATTCACTTTCCGGTGCTGGTGGTGGATGACAACGAGACCAACCGCTATATTCTCAAGGAGATACTGCGGAGCTGGAATTTCCCGGTGGCCGAGGCCGCCTCGGGCGAGGAGGCGCGGCGGGAGGTGGAGCGCGCCAGCCGGGCCGGCCATCCCTACCGGTTGCTCATTCTCGACTTCCGGATGGGGGCGCTCAATGGTTTGCAGCTGGCCGAGGAGCTGAGTGCCGGCCTCGGCAAGGCGATGATGCCTTTCATTCTCCTTTCCTCCTCGGTGGAGCAGGGGATATCAAAGCGCTGTCAGGGCTTGAAGGGCTGTTTTTTTCTGATGAAGCCGGTGAAAAAGGATGAACTGGCCCGTTGCATCCAGGCCGCCATCAGCGGTCGCCAGGTGGCGACAGAACGGCAAGGACGGCAGCCGCTGTCAGCCGCGGCCCGACCGATCGACGTGCTGCTGGTGGAGGATCACAAGGTGAACCGTGATCTGGCCCGGCTGCTCCTGGAAAAGAGGGAGCATCGGGTCGTGGAGGCGGAAAACGGCATGATGGCTTTGCAGAAGCTTGCCGAAATGCGCCATGACATCGTGCTGATGGATGTCCAGATGCCGGTCATGGACGGCTTCACCGCCACTCGCGTTATCCGTTTCTGTGAAAAGGGTTCGGTGGAGGCGGCGCTGAAACTCTATCCCTTTCTGGCGGAAAACGATGGTGCGGCAATGCTGGAGCGGATCAGTGCCAATCTCGCCGGTCGGCGCCTTGCCATTGTCGCCCTGACCGCCCGGGCCATGCAGCGGGATCGGGAACAGTGTCTGGAGACCGGCATGGATGATTTTCTCACCAAACCGTTCAGCGCCGCTGCCATGTATGATGTTATTGAGCGGTTGACCGGCAGCCGGGGCAGTGTCGAGGTTGATGCCGCTGCCGTCGGGCCGGTCTCCGCCGGTGAAGTGCTTGACAGGATGCGGGCGAAGCTGCGGGACGAGTACCGGCTGCCACCGGAAAAGATCCGCGACATCCTCGGCAGCACGTTGAAAAGTCTTGAAGTTCATCTGGTCACCGCCGAAGGGGCGCTGGCCGTCAATGATCTCGAATCCCTGGCCTATGCCGCCCACGGCATGAAAGGTATCCTGCTTAATTTTTCCCTCGACGATCTTGCCCAGACCGCCAATCAGATCGAGCTGGCCGCCATGGAGCGGGATGACTTTCCCTTTGCTGCGCGACTGGCCGCGTTGCGCAGCGGTCTGAATGGCTTTTTTGCGACCTGACCTCGTCTCTCTCTTTTGTCGCTGTCAAACAATCAAAATTCCACGGCAAGCTGCATGGTGGCGGCGCCGGCGCTGGCGTTGCTGCC
>CAZUZJ010000241.1:0-3973 GCA_964624225.1 uncultured Desulfobulbia bacterium
GCCATCCGCATCCAAACCGCCCAACTCCAACTCCGCCTCCTCCGCTTCGCCGAGAACGAACCCGCCGCCGCTGCGGCGCAGGCGCCGGTGGTATAGCCGCTGCGCAACCGCCGCGCCATCTAGTGCTCTCCCGCCAGGCGAAGCAGGGCGTTGACAATGGCCGCCGCCACCGGACTGCCGCCCTTGCGGCCCCGGCTGGTGATAAAGGGATAATCCTTGTCCAGCAGCAGCTCCTTTGCCTCCGCCGCATTGACAAAGCCGACCGGCACGCCGATGACAAGAGCCGGCCGCGCATCATCTCCCATCTGCTCCATCATCGCCATGAGCGTGAGCAGAGCGGTCGGCGCATTGCCCACCGCAACAATGCCGATATTGTCGGCAAGCCCCATCTCCATGGCCATGGCGGCGCGGGTCGTCCCTCTCGCCCCGGCCCGGTCGGCAACTTCCGCCTCCCCCACCCGGCAGATCACCCGCCCGCCCCAGCGAGCCAGGTTCTTCCGGTTCACCCCGGCCGCCACCATGGTAACATCGGTGAGGATGTTGCGACCGGCGCGGAGGGCGGCAATGCCGGCGGTCAGGGCCGCCTGATGAAAGCGCAGGTTGTCGGCAAAGGAGAAATCGCCGGTGGCGTGGATTACCCGCTGCACCACCGTCAAGGTGGCCGGATCAAGGCTGGTGGGACCAAGTTCCTCGGCAATGATCCGAAAGCTTTCCTTCTCAATCTCGCCCGGGGCGATGTCTTTAATCATGGTCGCCATAACTCACTCCTGGCAGGCGGCGACAAAGGCCGCGGCCGCCTGCGGACAAAAACCGAAATGCAGGTGCATGTAGCCACCCAGCACATTTTTATACCGATATCCCTCACGAACCCCGTTCTCCAGCACGTAACAGCGGTCAATTGCCGCCGGCATCTCCTCGATCTCCGAATAATGAAACTCATGGCCGCGCAGCATTGTGCCGGCAGATCCCAGCAGGGTGTCGCCCGTCAGCCGGATCTGCCGGTAGCCAAGCGCCGCCCGGCTGCGCCGCATGCGCGCCGTCACCGGAAAGAGACCGACCATCTCGTGCTGCCCGCCGCCATCGGCGCTGATCCCCTGGCAGAGATACATGAAGCCGCCGCATTCGGCGTAGACGGGCCGGCCCGCCTCCGCCCAGCTGCGGATCGCCTGGCGCATGGAGCTATTGGCAGCGAGGTCGGCGGCGAAAAGCTCAGGATAGCCGCCGCCGAGATAGAGGCCGCCGATCTGCTCCGGCAGATCGGCGGCGGTCAGGGGGCTGAAAAAGACCAGTTCCGCGCCGCTGGCCCGCAGCAGATCGAGGTTGTCCTCATAATAAAAGCAGAAGGCCCGGTCCCGCGCCACCGCAATCCGCACCCTTTTGTGGGCAGGCTGCTGCCCGTCATCCGCTGCCGCCTGTCTCTCTGCTGCCGCCCGGCCGGCCAGCCCGAGGAGCCGGTCAAGATCGATGTGTTCGCCCACGGTGCAGGCAAGTCGCTCCAGACGCTCCGGGGCCATGGCCTCTTCGCCCATGTGCAGGCCGAGATGGCGGGAGGGCATGGTAAAGTCAAGTGAACCGGGCAAAAAGCCGATCACCTCGGCCCGGCAGTGCTTTTCGATGGCCTGCCGGACCAGGGCCAGATGGCGCGGGCTGCCGATGCGGTTGACAATGACCGCCTGCGGCGCCACCGCCGGCTCCAGGGTCTCGAACCCTTTGACCACCGCTGCTGCGCTCTCGGCCGCGGCGCGCACGTCGAGCACCAGCACCACCGGCACCCGCAAGGCCCGCGCCAGGGAAGCGGAGGAGGAGAGGCCGCCGTCGAACATGCCCATCACCCCCTCGATCACGCCAATGGCTGCCCCATCCATGTGATTGGCAAACGTCCGGCGCGTAAAGGTCTCCCCCGCCATCCACAGGTCGAGATTGCGGGAGATGCGTCCGCAGGCCAGCTGATGCAGGGTCGGATCGATAAAGTCCGGGCCGCACTTGAAGGGCTGTACCGTCAACCCTTTCGCCGCCAGGGCCGCCATCAGACCAAGGGTCACGGTGGTCTTGCCGCATTTGCTCCGGGTGCCGGCCACCAAAAATGCGGGCTGCGACTCAGTGCGCACCGGCCGCCCCCTCTGCTGCCCGATCAGGATAAAGCATGGCATGGATCTGCCGCACCCCGTCCAGGATGCGCAGGGTGGGCCGGGAGACCAACCGTTCATCGACCAGATACACCCGGCCCTGACGGACCGCGGTCAGGGCCTGAAAACCGGGCTCACTCATGATCGTCTCCCGGGTCACCGGGTTCATCCGCCCCTGCTGGGCGAGAAAGACATCGATCTCCTGCCCTTTGGCGAGAATGCGTTCCTTGCCGTACTCGGCGATATTGGTCTCCCGCACCTGGAAGGCGTCGGCCGCCACGTTCACCCCGCCCGCCTGCTCCAGGGCATACATGGCAATGCTCTGGGGGGCGAAGGTCTTCATTTTCTTATGAATCGCCGCAAAGTAGACCCGCACCCGCCTCTCCGGCGCGATGGCCGCCACCCGCGTCGCCATTGCCGCCAGGCCATCCCGGAAATCGCTCACCATCTTCTCCGCCGCTCCTGGCCGCCCGGTGAGAAGACCCAGGGCGCGCCAGTAATCGGCGATCTCCTCCACCGTGTTGGGCTGAAGAGAGACGACGACAATGCCGCCGGCCCGCAGTTTGTCGATGAGCTGGGGATAGGCCCGCTCGATCATCGGCCGCACGAGGATGAGATCAGGCCGGGCCGCCAAAAATTTCTCCGGGTCCGCCTTGTAACTGAAACGCGGCTTATCGAGCACCGCGGGCGGATAGTCATCACCCTCGCCAATCCCGATCAACTCGCCAGCAAGTCCGAGGGCGGCGAGATTCTCGGTATGGGCCGGATACAGGGAGATGATGCGGCAAAAGGGCTGCTCCACCTCCACCTGTTGCCCGGCGCTGTCCCTGACAGTGGTGGCCTGAGCGGACAGCACCACCCCCAGCAACAGCACCGCACCAATCACCACCCGCACCACCTGTCTCATCCTCATTCCCTCACGCCCGGCTGCTGGCCCCTGTCCCACTCACTGCCAGTACCGATACGACACCTGGCGGACATTATTGAAAGGATCGATCCGCACCTCGCTGTCCACCCCGAACACCTCTTTGATGACAGCGGGCTGGATCACCCGCTCCGTGGCCCCGCTGCACAGCAGCCGGCCGTTCTTCAGGAAGAGGATCTCGTCGCAGTAAGCCGCCGCCAGATTGAGGTTATGGATGACAGCGATGACGGTGCGCCCCTGTTTCCGCACCAGCTGCCGGGCCGCATTAAAAATCTCCAGGGTGTGCTGGACATCGAGATTGGAGGTGGCCTCGTCGAGCAGCAGCACTGGGGTGTTCTGGGCGAGAGCCCGGGCCGCCACCACCCGCTGCTTTTCCCCGCCGGACAGTTCGTTGACCGAACGCTGCCGGAAGGTCTCGATGCCGATGATCGTCAGGGCCTCGTCCACCAGCCGCCAGTCCTCTTTTGTCGGCCCGGCAAACCGCCGGATATACGGGTGACGGCCCATCAGAACCACCTCCTCGACACTGAAGGCGAAATTGATGGCAAACTCCTGCGGCACCAGGGCGATCTGCCGGGCCAGCTCGCGGCGGGGGTAGTCGGTGACCAGCCGGTCACGATAAAGGACCCGGCCGCTGGACGGATACTTGCACCCGGCCAGCAGATCGAGCAGGGTCGTCTTGCCGCTGCCGTTGGGGCCGACCACCCCGTAAAAACGGCCCTGGCCGATGGACATGGAAAGATCGGCCAGGGCGGGCCGGTCGTCGTAGACAAAACCGGCTCCGGTCAGGGTAAAAAGCGCGTCGTCACTCATAGCTGCCCCGCCGTTGCCTGCGGCGGAAGATGAGGCAGAAAAAGGGGCCGCCGATCAGGGCGGTCAGCACGCCGATAGGGACCTCGACCGGCAGCACCGCCCTGGTCAC
>CAZUZJ010000242.1:0-3960 GCA_964624225.1 uncultured Desulfobulbia bacterium
GGGCCATATTCGGCAAAGACGTAATTCATGATGCCCATACCCTTGGTGTCGGTCATGAACTGGGAGCGAAAACCGAGCAGACCACGGGTGGGAATCTTGTAGATCAGCTTGGCCATGCCGTTCTCGTTGCGCATCTCCTGCATCTGGCCCTTGAGCTTGCCGAGCTTTTCGATCACCACCCCCTGGTACTGCTCGTCGACATCAATGGTCAACTCCTCATAGGGCTCGAGCAGCACGCCGTTTTCCTCCCGCATGATAACCTGGGGCCTGGTGACCTGGAACTCGTAGCCCTCTCGCCGCATTTTTTCGATGAGAATAGAGAGATGCAGCTCCCCCCGACCGGACACCTTGTAACCAACCCCGTCCGTCAGCGGTTCGACCCGCAACGCGACATCGGCGAGAATCTCCCGGGACAACCGCTCCTCGATGTGGCGGGAGGTGACAAACTTGCCTTCCTTGCCGGCAAAGGGTGAATCATTGGGCACGAAGTTCATCGACAGGGTGGGCGGATCGATCTCGATCAACGGCAGGGGGCGCGGATCGTTGGGATCGGTGAAGGTAACCCCGACCGTCACGTCATCCATGCCGGCCACTGCAACGATCTCGCCCGGCCCCGCTTCGTTGACCGCGATCTTTTCATTGGCCTCGAAGCGGAAAATCTTGGAGATGCGGATCGGGGAGATGGAGCCGTCACGCCGGGCCACGACAATGTCCCTGTTGATCCTCAGGGTGCCGTTGACCACCTTGCCGATGCCGAGCCGGCCGAGATAGGGTGAATAGTCGATGGTGTTGACCTGCATCTGCAGGGGGGCATCGGTGCTGCCGGCAGGGGGGGGAACAGCGGCGACGATCAGTTCTGAAATGGGCTCCATGGTGCTGTTTTCCTCGTCCAGGGTCCGCCGGGCATAGCCCTGCTTGGCCGAGGCGTAGACCACCGAAAAATCGAGCAGTTCATCAGGGGCGTCGAGCTTGACGAAGAGATCAAAGACCTGATCAACCACCCACTCGCAGCGGGCCGCGGGCTTGTCGATCTTGTTGATCACCACAATGATCGGCAGCTTGTTGGCCAGGGCCTTTTTCAGGACGAAATAGGTCTGGGGCATCGGCCCCTCCTGGGCATCGACAAGAAGCAGACAGCCGTCCGCCATCCGCAGCACCCGTTCCACCTGACCACCGAAATCTGCATGACCCGGAGTATCGATGATATTAATCCAATACTCTTTATAGCGGTATGAGCCGTTTTTCGAAGCAATGGTGATACCCCGTTCCCGCTCAAGATCCATCGAGTCCATCAACCGTTCGGTCACCGCCTGATTTTCCCGGAACATGCCGCTCTGCTGAAAGAGCTGATCGACCAGGGTCGTCTTGCCGTGGTCAACATGGGCGATGATCGCCACATTTCTGATTTTTGACTGATCCATACTTTTTCGCAATCTATCCATAAGGGGCTGTGTTCGGCAGGCGGACTTCCACCCATAAAATCCGCCAAAAAATTTAATACTATAAATGAGATCCAAGCAACTGACAATCAAAAAAACACCTTTCTCCAGACAATTCGGAATAATAGGCGGTTGCCGTGACACCGATGATCCATTTGGAATCACAAATTCGCAGTCGTGTTTTTTCCATCTTGGGGGTATGATGAACAGCGCCCATAAAAATGGGCGTAACTATCCAGGAGCACCGCATCTGCTTTGTTGTCGGCCTGATCCGCATACCTGGTATAGCGACCAGGCCTTCGTCGCGCATCTGCGGCACTGCTGAACAGTTCCTTCCGGCACGGGCGATCCAATTTTTTTTTGTCCGAAGCTGGAGAGCTACAAATGGGCAAAGATGGAGAGAGCATGCAGGAAGACAACATAACCCCGCAGACCCGGCGGGGCCGAATCGTCAAGCAGCTCATGACCAATCTGCCCCGCCTGCTGCTGGTGGCGCTGTTCATGGCGCTTGTCGTCTTTGCCGTGGCGGTGAAGAGAGAACAGGCCCGCCTGACCGAACACAAGACAACCGCTCTTGCCAGGGAACGTCCCCCGGTCAACGTCGTGCTGCTTGCGCTCAGTCCGGGGGTCATCCATGACCGCATCAACCTGCCCGGCGAGATCGAACCCTGGATCCGGCTGGCGATGCTGGCCCGGATCAGCGGCACGGTGGAGGAGGTGCTGGTCGTCGAAGGGCAGAAAGTGCGGGAAGGCGAGGTGCTGGCCCACATCGAGGAGGCTGATTATCGCATCGCCCTTGATGCGGCCCGGGCCAACTACGATCTGGCCCGGGTAACCAGCGAGAGAATCCGGCGACTCCGCGACCAGGACATCGTCCCCGTCGCCGAGTTGGACAGAACGGAAAACGAGCTGCGCACCGCCAGGGCCGCCATGGAGAATGCCGCCCTCAATCTCTCCCGCTGCCGCGTCGTTGCCCCCATGTCCGGAGTAATCCGCCGGCTCGATTTAAAAAAGGGACTGATGCTCAGCGTCGGCGACCCGATGGCGGAACTGTTGCAAATCGACCAGGTCAAGGCGGTGATCGGTATTCCGGAATCGGACGTGGCGGCGGTGCGCGGCCTCGACACGGTGGAGTTTGTCATTCAAGCCCTGGAGAACCGCAGGATCAGCGGTCGCCGTCATTTTCTTTCCCCCGCCCCGGACAACCTGGCCCGCCTTTACCGACTGGAACTCGCGGTGGACAATGGTGACGACGCAATTCTCCCCGGCATGTTCGTACGGGCAAACATCATCAAAAAAACGGTGACAAATGCCATCACTGTCCCCCTCTACGCGGTGCTGAGCCGTAACGACGAACACTTTGTCTTTGTCGAGAAGGCGGGTATCGCCGAAAAACGGCCGGTCACCCTCGGCATCCTCGAAGAGTGGCAGGCCCAGGTCACGAGCGGCCTCGCCGCCGGTGAACGGGTCATTATCGAAGGCCAGCGCGACGTCGAGGAGGGCCAGCCGCTCACCGTCATCAAACAGGTGAACGCGCCGGGGGCGACACCGAGATGATCATCTCCGATACCGCAGTCAGAAAGAGCGTCGCCGTGATGGTTCTTTCTCTGCTGATCATCGTCTTCGGCACCTACTGTTACCTGACCCTCCCCCGGGAAAGCGATCCGGACATCTCCATCCCCAATGTCTTTATTTCCACCGAATACCGGGGGGTGTCGCCCACCGACATCGAAACCGCCATCACCATCGAAATCGAAAAGAAACTGAAAGGCATCGATGGTCTGAAAAAGATTCAGTCAATCAGCGCCGAAGGTCTCTCCTCCATCAATGTCGAGTTCGTCACCGGCACTGATATCGACAAGGCGATGCAGGATGTCAAGGACAAGGTGGACGAGGCCAAGAACGAGCTGCCCCGCGATCTGGAGAACGACCCCTCGGTCTTCGAGGTCAACTTTTCCGAATTACCCATCGTCGTCTTTTCCCTGTCCGGCACCTGCGGTCTCCCCTGTCTCAAAGCCATTGCCGACGACCTGGAGGACGCCATCGAGGCCATACCGGGCATCCTGGCGGTTGATGTCACCGGCGGGCTGGAACGGGAGATCCGGGTGGAGATCCTGCCGGAGAAACTCGCCTATTACGGACTGGACATCAGCACCTTCCAGCAGGTGGTGGCCAGCGAAAACCAGAACACCTCGGGCGGTGCCATCCGGATGGGCGACGGCCGCTTTCAGTTGCGGGTGCCGGGCGAATTTCGCACCCCGGAGGAGATCTACGGCCTGGTACTCACCACCCATGACGGCCAGCCGGTCTACCTCAAGGATGTGGCCCGGGTGGTGGACGGCTTCAAGGAGGAGACGAGCCGCGCTCGCCTCGACGGTCAGGCGGCGGTCAATCTCGCGGTGCGCAAACGCTCCGGCGAAAACATCATCGCCATCAGCCGGGAGATCGATCGCCACATCGACAAAGTCCGTCCCAGCTGGCCGGCCGGCACTGCCATCACCAAGGTGATGGACAAGGCCCG
>CAZUZJ010000243.1:0-3952 GCA_964624225.1 uncultured Desulfobulbia bacterium
CGCGCCAAAAACAAAAAACCGGAGATGGGCCTGCTCCGGCTGTCCGCCTTTCATGAGGGAGGCCAGGTCATCATCGAAATCGAGGATGACGGCGCCGGCATCAACACGGAAAGATTGAAGGCCAAGGTTCTGGAAATGGGTCTGCATGACCGGACCCAACTGGAGGCCATGTCCCACAAGGAACTGGCCAAGCTGATCTTTCTGCCTGGTCTGTCCACCGCCAAGGAGGTGACGGACGTCTCCGGCCGCGGGGTGGGAATGGATGTGGTCAACACCAACCTCTCCCGGCTCGGCGGGGTCATCGACATCGAGACTGCCATGGGCGTCGGCACCACCATTTCCATCAAGCTGCCACTCACCCTGGCCATCATTCCCAGCCTCATCGTCACCTGTCAGCAGGAACGATTTGCCATTCCCCAAGTCAATCTGGTCGAACTGGTGCGGGTGCCGGCCGGCCAGGTCAAGGACCGCATTGAGAAGGTCGGTGACGCCCTGGTCATGAGGCTGCGCGGCGAGCTGCTGCCGCTGGTTCATCTTCGCGATGCCCTTGCCATCAAGGAGCCTGTCTTTGTCGATCCGGAGAGCAGGGAGATCCGCCAGGAACGACGTCTGAACATCTCTGATCCGCGCGGCACCGGCAAAATCCCGCATGACAGCAAAGAAGAAGAGCAGACATTCGCGGAAAAAAGGTCCGGCCACGACCGCCGCACCAGCCCGCTCAGCGCCTACAACATCCTCGTCCTCTCCTCCGGAGACTTTCACTACGGTCTCATCGTCGATCAACTCCTTGATTCCGAAGAGATCGTTGTTAAACCGCTGGGCTCCCATCTGCGCACTTGCAAGTGTTACGCCGGCGCCACCATTCAGGGTGACGGTCGAGTGGCGCTGATCCTTGATGTGGTCGGCATCAGCAGTCAGATGAAACTGAACCGGGTGGCGGACAAGGTCAAATCACAGCAGATGCTCGGCAAAGAGAAGCAGGAAGGCATGGAAGATTCCCAGTCCCTGCTCATCGTCATGAACGGGCCAAACGAGCAGATGGCCATTCCTCTCGGCCTCATTTCCCGCATCGAAAAGATCCGCACCGATGACATTATCATCACTGCCGGCCGCCGCAATATTCAGTACCGGGGCGGCACCCTTTCCCTGTTCGGGGTGGAGGAGGTGGCCAATGTCGGCATGCGCGACGAGTCCACGACAACCTGTTATATCGTCGTCTTTCCCATGGCCGGACGGGAGGTCGGCATCATGGTCAGCGAGATTGTCGACATCCTTGACGCCAAGATGAAAATCGACGACATCACCCATCGCCAGACCGGCATCCTCGGGTCCATGATCATCTTCGACAAGATCACCCTGCTCGTCGATCTCTACGGCGTGGTTTCCGCCGTCATGCCGGAATGGTCGGTTTACACCAAGCCACAGGCCGCGGAGCAGGGCAGCGCCCGACGTAATGTGCTGATCGTCGAGGACTCCAGGTTCTTCATGAACCAGATCACCACCTTTGTCAGCGAGGCGGGATACACCACCTTTACCGCCGAAGACGGGGTTGAGGCTTTGCAGGTCCTGGAAAAGGAGGATATCCATCTGGTGCTGACCGACATCGAGATGCCCAACATGGACGGCCTGGAGCTGACCCGGCGCATCAGAAGCGACATGCGCTGGGCGGAAATCCCCGTCATCGCCGTCACCTCGGTGGCCGGCGAGGCGGCTGAGGCCAGGGGACGCGAGGCCGGGGTGGATGAATATCTCATCAAGCTTGACCGCGAACAGATCAGCGCCAAAATCGACTATTACATGAAACAGCAGGGAGGAGCACGGTAACACCATGCAGAAATCCGTTGACAAGGCAGCAGAAGGAACACAGGAACTGGCGATCTTTCAGATTGATGACATGTCCTGCGGCCTCGACACCTCACGAGTTCGGGAAATCATCAAAAATACGCAGATCACCAGCGTGCATCTCGCCCCGGACTATGTCAGCGGCGTTATCAATCTGCGTGGCGAAATTGCGACGGTCATTGATCTCCGGAAAAAATTCGGCCTCCCCGTTTCCGAGACCCCGGAGAACCTGGAGATCGTCGTCGTCCGCCAAGGTGTCGAGAATATCGGCTTTCTCGTCGATCGGGTCCGTGACGTCATCTGGGCGGAGAACAGAAACATCACCCCGCCACCCTCCAACATCAGCGGGGTCACCGGCATTTATTTCGAGGGGGTTTACAAAATGGAAAAGGAGCTGGTGGCCATCCTCAACATCGAGGAACTGTTGAAGATCGGGGAATAGACAAGAAGAAGACAGAAGCCATCCCCCGGCAAATTTTAACTACTTAGCCATCCGAATACTTTTTGCGAGTGCATCATTTCTTACTTGCCCAGCACCTCGCGGATGGCGGCGTCGATCTGCTCCGCGGTAAAGGGCTTGGCAAGAATCTTGTTGATTCCCACGTCATAGGCCTCCTGGTGATCGGGACTGTCGCCCTGGGTGGTGACCATGATGATCGGCAGTTCCGTGGCACCATACAGCCCTCGCAGCTGACGGGTCAGCTCGATGCCGGTAATGTCCGGCATGTTGAGATCAGTAAGGATGACGTCCGGTTTTTTTTCCGTCGCCTTTTCAATGGCAACGGCCGGGAACTCGAAGAGCTGGGCATCCATGCCAAGCTGGAAAAGGGTGTTTTTGTAAATAGACAGGATCATGCGGGAATCGTCCACCGCGTAGACCAGCAGTTTGGCGGCCGCCCCCCGCACCTCCCTGGCCGCAAGCTTGTCGGCCAGCTCATGATGCCCCTTCTGGCGGAAAAGCTCTTCATAGCGCTTTTTCAGGTCCGGATGAGCCTTGGTGTTTAAAAACTTCACCGCCAGATTGCGAAAGATCTCCAGCTCAATCACGTTCAAAACAATCTTGTGGGATTCGGAGGCAAGAAAGGCCTCCGCCACCTGCTCCGCCTCTGTCCCGCCCTGCATGATCAGGTTACGCACACCGGCGATCAGCACCTCGTCACAGTTCCACTCTATCGCCCGCGCCGCGGCGATGCGAACCTGATCGACCCGATCGGCAAGCCCCTCGGCCAGGACATAGGCGCCCTTGGCGAGCGGCATCATGCCGAGCGCCTCATAGGCGGCGAACCGCACGTTGGCGTCCGCCGGCTCGTCATGGAGGAGCTTGCGCACCGCCCGCACCGCGCTGATATCTCCAATATAGCCAAGAACATTGAGGGAGTGCACCAGCAGATCCGGGTCAGTGCTGCCGAGATTGGCGACCAGCATGGGAATCGCCTTGGCGCCGATCCTGGTCAGCCGGCTCTTGACGTGGTTGCGCACATAGGCATGGGGGGAATTAAGCTCCCGGTTGAGCTGTTGCAGGGCAAGGCTGTCTTCGAGGTTGGCCAGGGCATCGATGATGATGATGTCGAGGTCGCTGTCCGTGCCCATGCGTTCGGCCAGGCGCTGCACCGAGGTCGGGGTATCGATGTTGGAGAGGGCGTTGATGGCGGCGATAACCAGTTCGCGATAGCCGGAATAGAGAAAATCACTCAAGGTGTTGATCGGCCCGGGGTCACCGATACTGCCCAGGGCAATGAGACAGGTCTTCATAACCTGCGGATCGTCGGTGGAGGCAAGAATATCCTCGATCACCGGCACCGCGTCAACCAGCTGGATTTCTCCGGCAATCTCCACCAGCACCTGTTTATCGCGAAACTGCTCGCTTTGCAGCAGGACAAGAAGCAGATGCGGCGCCTTCATGACCCGACTGAGCAGCAGGCTGCGAATGACCGGCCGGGGAATGACAAACTGCCGGTCGCTGACCAAAAGACGAGCCAGCATGGTGATGACAATTTCACCATCCTCGCTGCCCAGGACAGCCATGAACTGATTCTGACCCCGGGCATTGAGCTGATCGAAATGATTAAGCAGAATGGTGCCCTTGATGATGTCTTTTGCCCCGATGACA
>CAZUZJ010000244.1:0-3921 GCA_964624225.1 uncultured Desulfobulbia bacterium
GAGGGCCAGGGCCGGCATGAAGGTGATCTGCGGCCCGCCCAGGACGACGAGGATGTTCGGGGCGATCCTTTTGGCAAAGCGGGCCCAGACCCGGACCCGGTTGATGTTCTCCTCGTAGACGGAGAAGCCGAGCACCGCCGGCTTTTGGGTCAGCAGGGTCTGCCGGAACAGGGCGGGCGAAAGGGGACTGCCCTTGTAGTCACCGACAATGTCGCCGGGATATCCCTGCCGGCGCAAGGCGGCCAGAGCGTACCCCTGGGAGACGGGGATGGTGTCCGGTGAGTCGATGGTGGCCCACTCGTTGACATGGACAAAGAGAAAGCCCGGAGGCGGCGGGTTGTGCTCATTCGACGCGCTCATTGCACACGGCTCCTGCATGCTTCACTTTACCGTGAAAGCAGGCCGCGGAACGCACGGTAAAGGATAATCTTTCCGTGGTGGTGACGGTATCCGCGGCACAAGGAAAGCGTATCGCGGCACTACCTTAGCGGCCCAGGCAGCAATTGTCAATCGTCATGTGCGCCTTTTTTGCCGAGCATGGTTCCGTTTGACAAACGATTCGTCCCGTTATACACCGATATCATGAGTGTATCGTTTTGCCTGCCACCCCCCACTTCTCCATGGGATTGACATCATGGCTCTTTTTCGTCCGCTGATCATTGTCACGCATCCCCACTACCTCCTGCACGACACCGGCGGCGGGGAGCATCCGGAGGTGGCGGATCGGCTGGTCGCCATCCGCCGGCGGCTCGAACAGAGTCCGCTGTTGTCTTCGATCAGCGAGAGACCGGCCGACCGGGCCAGGCGGGAGGATATCCTCGCCTATCACGCCGAGGCCTACCTCTTCCGGCTTGAGGAAACGGTGCTGCGCGGCCAGACCTTTATCGATCATCCGGACAACCAGATCTGTTTCGACTCCTTCGAGGCGATCATGCTCTCCGCCGGCGGCGGCCTGACCGGCATCGATCTGCTTGAAGAGGGGGAGACGGAACTGGTTTTCTGTCTGGTCCGGCCGCCCGGTCACCACGCGGAGCGGGCCATGGCGCTCGGTTTCTGTTTTGTCAACAATGCGGTCATTGCCGCCCGCTACTGGCAGCGTCGCTACGGCCGGGGTAAAATCGCCGTCATCGACTGGGACGCCCATCACGGCAACGGTATCCAGGACGCCTTTGAGGAAGACCCCTCGGTTTTTTACATCAGCATTCACGAGCATCCCACCTTCAGCTTTCCCGGCACCGGTTATGCCGAGGAAAAGGGACTGGGGCCGGGCAAGGGCACGACATTGAACGTGCCGCTGCCGCCCGGCGCCGATGACGCCCTGTTTCTCCAGGCCCTGCAGAAACAGGTGGAGCCGGCCCTTGCGTCCTTCCGACCGGAGGGCATCATCGTCTCCGCCGGTTTTGACGGTCACCGGCTCGATGACATGTCGGGGCTCGCCTACAGCACCGATTTGTACGGCCTGATCGGCGCGCGGATGGCGGAGTTGGGCCGGCGCTACTGCCAGGGCCGGGTGCTGTCCATCCTCGAGGGCGGCTATCATCTTGACGCCCTGGCCGGGAGTGTGGAACAGTATCTGCTCGGCCTGACGACGGAAAGTGGTTCATAAGGTTTTCAGCCAAAAAAGGAGCACACCATGTACATCGCCCGACACATGATCACCCAGCCCCTCACCGTTACCCCGGAGACGCTGCTGCCCGATGTGCGCGCCCTCATGAACAATAACAGGTTCCGGCATCTGCCGGTGGTGGATGGGGAGCAACGGCTGGTGGGCATGATCACCGATCGCGATCTTCGTTCCGCCTATCCCTCCTCCCTGCTGCCCGAGGACAAACGCAACGCCATTCTCGCCGAGCTGGCGACCACCCGGGTCGAGTCGGTCATGAGCACTGAGGTGGTCTTTCTTACTCCCCTGTCAACCCTGGACGATGCCCTCCACTATTTTTCCCGGGACAAGATCGGTCTGCTGCCGGTGGTTGACGACGAGCAACGGGTGGTCGGCCTTTTTTCCGTCCAGGATCTGCTGAGTGCCTATAAAAAACTTTACGGCATCGGCGACCGCGGCTCGGCGCTCATTGCCGTCGCCGATGACGGCCGGCCGAAACCGCTGACCCGCATCGTCAGAGTGCTCGAAGAGCAGAATGTCCGCTTTTCCCGGCTTTCCCGGGTGCATGGGGAAAACGGCGGCAACGACATCATCTACCTGCGGGTCCATACCTTCAACCTGAGCGCCGTCCACCGGGCCTTGAGCGAGATCGGCATGCACATCGTCCCGCCCGGCGGCGCGAACAAGGCGGTGACAGCGTGACCAGGCGGCTCCACCGCGTGTGTTTTTCGGGTTTGTCGCTGGCCGGTCCAAACACGGGATTTTCTCGGCATCGGCAGAACATCCTCCGGTCTTTGTCGCAGGAATTGCTTTTTTTGTGAGGTGCGACCCCGAGGGACAATATCATATTGTGCCTGCCTTGACGGTGCGCGCGCTTGCCCGTCGGAGGATGTCGGCGGAGTTGCCGGCTACGAGGAGTTTTGCCGTGTCATGAAGGATCCGCGCGATGAGAGCATGAACGTTTCAGGGAGTGGATCGGCGGCGACTATGACGCCGAGCAATTTGACGTGGTCGCGCTGAACCGGGAGCTGGCAAAATACCTGCGCTGGGCGGGATGAAAATGGGCCGCAAGGCGGGTGTGCCCGGTGGCAAGGGCAAATCGTCCGCTCCGACAGCGTCAATCAGATCCATTTCCGTGGTTTTCAGGAATGCATACCGCGAAGCGCCAATTGCGGCAAATGGTCATTGTCGGTCCAGACGCGATGGTCGTGCGGAGGCGTGATCTCCGTCATGGTCTGGCCTTCATGGCCTGTTGATGAAGGCCGGTGATAGATATGGGGAAAGGGCGGCAGGGATATTGTTTTTCAAGACCTGACCCTGCTTGTGCGCCAGAGTTTCAAAGGCTATGCGTCAATTCCGGAACAGGTAACCCTGCTGGTCAAGGAACGAGCAGCCTATCTTTTTCGTGAGTTCAAATACCACGAGAGCCAGCAATTGCAGGAACAGCCCGACGGTAGTCTCATAGTCACCATGGAATGTTCTACCGGCTGGGCTTTTGAAGAATGGTTGCTCGGGCTTGGCGAGTTTGTCACGGTTTTAAAACCTGAGCGACTACGTCATAGCATTCAACAACGAATTAAAAAAATGGCTGAGCTTTATCGCCATCAAGATAATCAAAAGGAGTGCCTCAATGGTAATGGAAAGAGTCCCGGGACAGAAGGCATATGAACTGCGCTGCAATTCATGCGGGTGGAGTAAGGTTGTCGTCACCTCGGTTATGGAACGATGTCTGCCCTCGTTTTTGAGCAATGACAAGAAGAATACCGTCTGCCAAAAGTGTGGCGGAAAACTGGAACGGAAAGATGATGTGCTTATTAGATTTTGACAAGTCGCGTGAGCCCTATGACTTTGAACTAACTAAAGGAAGCAACAAGGCACAATCACAATGCATACGCAATAACGGAATGATACCGCAAAAAATAACGCTTTAACGGAGGGGAAAAAGTGATTGAAGCACAACGGTCGTTTATGACAAATCTTAATGATATTTCCAAGGCCATAGAGCCAATTGAACTTAACCCGTCAATAAATGAAAATATCAAAAAAACACTGGTCGCCATCAGCGAAGCGCAGCTGACTGTGCCGGTGGTGGGCGCGTTTAGCAGTGGTAAGAGTTCACTGATCAATTCCTTTCTGAAATCAGATGTTCTCAATGTTGACGTGACCCCTGAGACCTCTTTGGCAACAGAGTTGCATTACGGATTGGAAAACCGAGTTGAGGCGGTAAAAAAAAATAATGAGAGCGAATGGTTCTCCCCGGATCAACCTGAAGTTCGTAGTTTGAGCTCCAAAGATTATCAATACCTCCGCTATTATCT
>CAZUZJ010000245.1:0-2374 GCA_964624225.1 uncultured Desulfobulbia bacterium
CGGTCAGCCCGGTTTTGAGGGCAGTGGCCACCCGGGGGATAAAGGAACGGCCGATGGCCGTGGCGCCAGCCAGAACGACTTCGGGTTTGTACTTTCTGGTCAGATCCTCCAGCATATTGCCGTATGCGTCATCCGTAAAGGCGGCAAAGGCCGGATCTTCGGCGACGTAGACCTGATCCGCACCATGGGCGATAAGTTCCTGAGGCACCTCTCCCCGATTGTCGGCGAACAGCACGGCAGAAAGGGGGACGCCTTTTTTGTCGGCCAGTTTGCGGCCGGCGCCGAGCAGTTCAAGAGTTACCGGGGCAAGCCGGCTGTTACGGTATTCGGCAAAGACCCAGATTCCTGACCAGGAGGAGAGATCGGTCTTCGTCTCACTTTCCCGGCCCTCGATTTTCAAGGCCCCTGCTTCGCAGAAATCAACACAGCCGCCGCACAGGGTACAGTTTTCATTAACCTCGGCAATACCATCAACAACATGAATGGCGTCAAAGGCGCAGTTGGCTTCGCACACCCCGCAGCCGATACAGGCATCAATATCAATCATCAGCATAGCGTCAGCACCGTTCCAGCAGTTTTGCGGCCAGCTGTTCGACCTTTTCGTCCACTGTTCCCTCCAGCATGACCCGCTCACCGTGCAACTGTGGTGGAAACACCTTGACAACCCAGGTGGGTGACCCTTTCAGGCCGAGCTGGTTCACATCGGCATCGATATCCGCTGCCGTCATGGTGGCGATCTCCAGCTTCTTGGCCTTCATCTTGCCCTTCAGCGAAGGAAGCCGCGGTTCGTTGATTTCCTTGACCACGGTAAAAAGGGCCGGCAACGGCACCTCGACCTCGTCATAGCCGTCATCCATCAGCCGTTCGACGACAAAGGTCCTGCTGTCGGCCTCCACCACCTTGCGCACACAGGTGATATACGGCATGTTCATTCGCACGGCAAGACCCGGTCCGACCTGGGCGGTGTCGCCGTCAATGGCCTGTTTGCCGCAGAAGATGAGATCCGCGCCGCCGATTTTTCTGATCGCGGCGGCCAGGGTGTAGGTGGTGGCCAGGGTGTCAGCGCCGGCAAAGGCGCGGTCAGAGACGAGTACCGCCTCGTCGGCGCCGCAGGAAACCGCTTCACGCAGGATCTCCGCGGCCTGGGGCGGTCCCATGGTCAGGGCCGTCACCGTACCGCCGAGCTGCTCCTTGACCCGCACCGCCTCTTCCAGGGCATGCCGGTCAAAGGGGTTGATGATGGACTGCACCCCTTCCCGGGACAGGGTGTTCGTCTTCGGATCAAGACGAACGTCCTTGGCGTCCGGAACCTGTTTCATGCAGACAATGATCTTCATCAGCCTATGTATACTCCTTGTTCAGTTCCTGACCGACGACATTGCGCTGGATCTGGTTGGTGCCTTCGTAGATCTGAAGTATTTTCGCATCGCGCATCATCTTTTCAACCGGATAATCGCGCATATATCCATAGCCCCCCAGCACCTGCACCGCATCGACCGTTACCTTCATTGCCACGTCGGTGGCGAACACCTTGCACATGGAAGATGCCTTGGACATGTCTTTGGGATGGGCGTCGATATGCTTGGCAGCGGTATAGACCAGGGAACGGGCCGCCTCAATCTCAATCGCCATGTCAGCCAGCATGTGCTGGATCGCCTGGAAGGAGATGATCGGTTTGCCGAACTGGACCCGCTGCTTGGCGTAGATCACTGCCTCATCCAGCGCCGCCTGGCTGAGACCGACGCCGAGAATGGCAATGCCGGGACGAGATTTGTCGAGGGTTTTCATCACCGTGATGAAACCGGTCCCCTGGCGACCGATGAGACGATCCTTGGGAATCCGACAGTCCTTGAAGATGAGTTCCCGGGTGGAAGAAGCCCGGATGCCGAGTTTTTTCTCCTTGGCGCCATAGGAAAAACCGGGATCGGTATCCTCCACCACGAACATCGAGGCGCCGCGCGGCCCCTTGGCCTTGTCGGTCAGGGCCACTACCGTGTAGATCTGGGCCTCGCCGGCATTGGTGATCCACTGTTTGGTCCCGTTCAGGACCCAGTGATCGCCGTCGAGGACAGCAGTGGTCTGGATGCCGGAGGCATCGGACCCGGCATTGGCCTCGGTCAGGGCAAAGGCGGCCTTTTTGGCGCCGGTGGCGATATCGGGCAGATAGCGCTGCTTCATCTCGTCGCTGCCGCTGAGCAGGATAGGAAAGGCGCCCAGGGCGCTGGCGGCAAAAGCTGTCGCCACCCCGACGCAGCCGCGCCCGAACTGTTCAAGGGCGAGGACAATATCAAAGGTTCCGCCGCCGAATCCGCCGTATTCCTCAGGAATATAAAGGCCGAACAGATCAGAGTCTGCCAGAACTTTCATTATCTCC
>CAZUZJ010000245.1:2437-3909 GCA_964624225.1 uncultured Desulfobulbia bacterium
GGCAACGGCGTCCAAAATTTCCCGAGGAAATTCCTCGGTTTCGTCAAGATGGGCGCGTTGGGGAATGATCAGTTCATCGGTGATCTTCCTGGCTACATCCACAATCATCTGCTGTTCTTCGGTCAGAAAATAATCCACTGGCTGCTCCTTCAACTCAATGCGGGTCAATCATGCAAAGGCATTCACTTCGATTACCACCGAAACAGGGCCGCACCCCAGGTAAACCCTCCGCCAAAAGCACAGAGGAGGAGATACTCCCCTTCTCGAATACGTCCCTCACGGTTCGCCTCGTCCAGGGCAATGGGAATACTGGCCGCCGATGTATTACCATATTTATCGAGATTAATGTAGATTTTTTCGAGTGGGATCGCCAGTCTGTCGGCCAGACTCTGGAGAATTCTGATATTGGCCTGATGAGGAATGATGAGACTGACGTCGGATACGGTAAGCTGCTTCTGGGCCAGGACGCTCCTCACCGCATCCTCCATGGAACGGACGGCATGTTTAAAGACGTCGCGGCCCGCCATTTTGATATACGAACCATCATAGTCGGGCTGTTGCAGGTCTCTGTTCATACTGGGGGCGCTGTTCATGAAGAGCAGCTCGTACAGGCTGCCGTCGGAAAACAGGCGGCCGGCAAGCATCCCGTGTCCCGAGTTGGACCCGGTGACAACACAGGCCCCGGCACCGTCGCCAAAAAGGACACAGGTGTTGCGGTCCTGCCAGTTGACCCGGGTGGACAGGGTTTCCGCACCGATGACCAGGATTGTCCGACCGGGATCGTCCTTGATGTATTTCTCTGCCAGATCGAGGGAATAGAGGAATCCGGAGCAGGCGGCATTGAGATCAAAGGCAAAGGCATTGGTAGCGCCGAGCTCCTTCTGGACGAGACAGGCGCAGGAGGGCATGCCGATCTCCGAGGTGATGGTGCCGACAATAATGATGTCAAGGGCAGCAGCGGAAATCCCGGCCATTTCCAGGGCGCGGCGACCGGCGGCGGCGGCAAGCTTGGAGGTCTCTTCTCCGGATGTGGCGATGCGACGATTTTTAATACCGGTGCGGGTGGTGATCCATTCATCGCTGGTATCCACCATCTTTTCCAGATCGGCATTGGAAAGAATCCGGTCGGGCAAAGCGGAACCGGTGCCGATGACAGTCATCCGCATCATTTATGCTGCTCCGTCCGCGGTCTCGCCGGGATCGATGTCCGCTGTGGCACCTGTATGTTCAAGCATGGTGAGGATATGATCATTAACCCTGTTGCGTACGAGTTCATCGGCAACCCGAATGGCGTTTTTAATCGCCAGTCGGTTCGACCTGCCGTGGCAGATAACCCCGGTGCCGTTCAGGCCCAGGAGGGGCGCACCCCCGTATTCGGCATAATCGACCCGTTTGCGGAAATTCATGAAGGCATCTCTGGCAAGATAGTAGCCGAGTTTCGCCTTCATGGTTTTACTGATTTCATCGCGCAG
>CAZUZJ010000246.1:0-3886 GCA_964624225.1 uncultured Desulfobulbia bacterium
ACGACGTTGATCTGCGCGAGGCGAGCGGCGACTATTCGGTACTCAGCGTCAGCGATCAGGGCCGCGGCATCGACCGCCATACCCTGAGCATGATCTTTGATCCCTTTTTCACCACCAAGGAGGCGGGCAAAGGCACCGGGCTCGGTCTGTCCAACGTCCACGGCATCGTGGTAAGCCACAACGGCCGTATCCTGGTCGACACCGAACTGGAGCGGGGCAGTACCTTTCACGTCCTGCTGCCGCGCTGTAATCCCGCTCTGCGATCGGAAGAGACCGCCATCCAGAGCGAGGCACGGATGATCGGTGGCTCGGAGACCATTCTCCTTGTCGAGGACGATCTCGAGGTGCTGCAGATGCTGGCCGCCTCCCTGGCCGAGGCCGGCTACCACATCCTCACCGCCCCGGACGGCAATGCCGCCCAGCGGATCTTCGCGGAACACCACGACGACATCGCCCTGCTGGCAACCGATCTCATCATGCCCGGCATGGGCGGCAAATCCCTGGCCGACATCGCCCGCCGCCAGTTACCCTGGCTACCCATCCTCTACATGACCGGCCACTCCTTCGACATCGACACCGAAGAGTTGAAAAACATCCCCCACACCATGCTGATGCAGAAACCATTCAGCCTGGAACAATTCTGCCGCTCGGTCCGCGCCCTGCTCGATAACAGTCGCCCTCTGCCGCGCCCGCAGGCTGGCATCTAGCCCTGCCGGCAGCGCAGTATGGGGGCATGGTTAGAAAAAATCTTGACGGAATATCGCAGCGGTGTATATTTGCGCCTTTTTTGTCGGCATCAGCAGACGAAAAAAAATTGGTCAACTCCAGCAAATAGACTATAGAGAAAGGGCAGGAAAACACGCCGAATCAATGCGCGTCTTTTCCCTGGGGAAACTGCCGGGATCCCGGTGTCTGGAAAGAAGAGGGCATGACCATGACACTCTTGCGGAAATGCGACATTCCATATGACTGTTCCCGACCGGCGGAAGTCCCGCAGTCCGGCCGGGTCAACATCATCGGGGCCGGATTTGACGGCACCGCCTGCTTTCGCAAGGGGGCCGCGAGCGGTCCGGACGCCATACGAAGGGTGTCGGCGGACATTGAAAGCTATTCCCCCTATCTTGACCGCGATCTCGCTGATTTTGCCTTTCATGATCTCGGCAACCTCGCCATCGACATCAGCGGCGACGCCGAACAGGACTGGCATGTTCTCCACGCGAAATTCCTGACCCTGCTTGACACCGCTGCGCCGGCCCGGAGCCAGGCCAGGCTGCTGACCCTGGGCGGCGAACATTCCGTTTCCTATCCGGTCATCGCCCGTTATCTCGCCGATTTCCCGGATCTGCTCCTCCTGCATCTCGACGCCCATGCCGATCTGCGAGACGGCTACGAGGGGCACCGCTACTCCCATGCCGCCGTCATTCGTCGCTGTCTCGATCACTTCGGCGCCGGCCACGGCCTCATTCAGTTCGGCATCCGCTCCGGCACCAGGGAAGAGTATCTCTGGATGCGGGAGAATCGCACCCTCTGCAACAGCCTGCCGCAGTTTCTCTCCATGCTGCAACAGGTGCCGCCCACCCGGCCCCTCTATCTGACCCTGGATCTTGATTATTTCGATCCCGCCTTTCTGCCGGGCACCGGCACCCCCGAGGCCGGTGGCGAGGATTTCCATTCCTTTGTCAGCGTCATCAAATCATTGCAGGGCAAAAACCTGGTCGGCGCCGACGTGGTGGAGCTGGCGCCTGCCATTGATCCCACCGGCAACAGCGCAGTCTTTGCCGCCAAGGTGGTCAGGGAACTGATCATGACCCTGCATGGAGAGGAGGACCATGGGCGATAAACGGAAAATCATCAATGCCAACGCCGAACTCTACAATGTCCTGCGCTGGGGCAACGGCTATTTTTCCATCAACGAGAGCGGCCATGTCTGCGTGCTGCCGGAACGGCGCGACGACGGCCCGGCCATCGACATCCTTGAGGTGATCGATGAGATCAAGAGCCAGGACATCCCGTTTCCCACCGTCATCCGCTTCCATGACATCCTGCGCGCCCAGGTGCGCCAGCTCAATCTCACCTTCCAGGAGGCCATGGAGGAAAGCGGCTATCAGGGCCGCTTCATCGGTGTTTATCCGATCAAGGTGAACCAGACCCGCGAGGTGGTGGAAGAGATCCTCGAGGCGGGCGATCCCTTCGACTACGGGCTGGAGGCCGGCTCGAAATCCGAACTGATGGCGGCGCTTGCCTTAAACGAAAACCGCAATGCCCTCACTGTCCTGAACGGCTACAAGGACGAGGAGTACATCCGTCTGGCCCTGCTCGGCCGCAAGCTGGATCGCAAGGTCATCATCGTGGTCGAGAATTTCTCCGAGTTCGAGATGATCATCCGTCTGTCCGCGGAGATGAACGTCTCGCCGCTCATCGGCATACGGGCCAAGCTGTCGGTGCAGGGCGGCGGCCGCTGGGCCGGATCGAGCGGCGACCGGGCCAAGTTCGGTCTGACCAGCAGTGAGATATTGAACGGGATCAGATTGCTCCGCCAGCACAACATGACCGACTGCCTCACCCTGCTTCATTTTCATGTCGGCAGCCAGATTCCCGATATCCGGGTCCTCAAGGAGGCGGTCGCCGAGGCAGGTCGCATCTATGCCGATCTCGTGCTCTCCGGCCTCAACATCGAGTATTTCGACGTGGGCGGCGGCCTCGGTGTCGATTACGACGGTTCGCGCTCCTCCACCAACTCGTCGCGCAACTACACCCTGCAGGAGTATGCGGCGGACATCGTCGCCGTGCTCCAGCAGATCTGCGAACAGGTCACCATCCATCATCCGAACATCGTCAGCGAAAGCGGCCGCTACGTCACCGCCCATCACTCCTGCGTGATCACCAACGTGGTCAACATTATCCAGACCGCCAATTCCTTCGATACGGAAAAGACGGCGGGCGAGCACATCCTCGTTACCAACATGCGGGAATCGGCCAGCGACCTGACCATGGAGAACTACCAGGAGATCTACAACGACGTCCAGCAGATCAAGCTCGACTCGATCCACGCCTTCAAACTGGGCGTCATCTCCCTCGAAGAACGGGCCAAGATCGAAACCCTCTACTGGAAAATCATGGGCCAGATCCGCGATGTCATCAAGCGCGCCGATTTCGTGCCCAAGGAGTTGCAACAGATCGACGAGCTGCGCGCCAGCCAGTATCTCTGCAACTTCTCCGTCTTCCAGTCAGCGGCCGACACCTGGGCCATCAGTCAGCTGCTGCCGATCATGCCGGTCACCCGGCTCGACGAGGTCCCGACGGAGCGTTGCTCCATCGCCGACATCACCTGTGATTCGGACGGCAAAATCGACAAGTTCATCGCCAAGAACGGTTATGATCAGACCCTGCTTCTCCACGCCCTGAAAAAGGGCGAGGACTACTTCATCGGCCTCTTTCTCACCGGCGCCTACCAGGACGTGATGGGCGACATGCACAACCTCTTCGGCCGCTTGAACGAGGTGCATATCTATTGTGATGATGACGATCCCTCCGACTTTTATATCGAGGAGGTGATCAAGGGGGCGGCGGCGCAGCATGTTCTTGCCACCATGCAGTACAGCCCGGAGATGATGGCCCGCACCATCAAGCGCAAGATCGACCGCCAGGTGCACCGCGGCGCCATCCTGCCCCGGGAAGGGGTCAAACTCATCGATTTTTACGAGAGCTGCCTTGAAGGGTACACCTATTTGAAGTTTTAGGAATCAGGAGTCAGCAGAAATCCGTTTGAGCGTGTGCGCGCTGAAACGTTTGAACGTCTAATGAATCCCTTTGCACGTTTGCACGTTGAAAGGCTTGAACGCTTCACAGCAAAAGGAGGTTGCCATGTCACGAGTGCTTATCATTG
>CAZUZJ010000247.1:0-3877 GCA_964624225.1 uncultured Desulfobulbia bacterium
TGTAACTCGTTGTTTTCACTTTCCCGCCTGCCATGGTTTGCGGGTTTTTGCGAGATTATCATCTTTCGCAAGCCGGCTCACAAAAAACCGTGCTGAAATCCCTCTCCGACCCCCACCCCGGAGAGAGGGCGGGGCGGGGGCGGAGCCGGAGAGGGCGGGAGAGCGGCGATCAATAGAGACCAAGCAAATTGAGGCCGAGGAGGAGCAGACCGACGCAGGCTACCCGTTTGACGACTATCGGGTTGACCCGTTTGGCAATCTGCGGACCGATATAGCCGCCGAGCAGGGCGGCGGGGAACATGCTGAGAAAGAGGATGAGATCGAAGTTTCCGAACTGGAAGTGCCGGATGGAACTCATCGAGGTGTTGAAAAAGATGGCGAGCAGCGAGCTGCCGACCACGATGTACATCGGCAGCCGCAGGCCGACGGTCATGAGAGGCACCATGAACGGACCGCCGCCGAACCCGAACATGGAGGACATCACGGCAATGAGAAAACCGCCGATGCAGCCGACGATCATGTTCGCTTCAAATTCCTGACCCCAGAAATCAACTTTCATTGCGCTTCCTCCTGTTTATTGTTTCGCCTTGGCGGTTTCTTCCGCGCGTTTCTTGAACTCTTTCAAAATGGCCTGCTCCTTTTTGTTCTTGGCGAGATAGCCGGCCGTGGTCTGCCAGTACATGAGCGCGGCAAGAACAAGGAGGATCCAGCCAAAGGCGAATTTGAACTGGTCAAGGGTGATGAGTTCGGTCAGTTTGGGGCCGATGAAACCGCCCACCAGCATAGCAAAACCGATGCCGCAGCCCAGTTTCCAGTTAATGAATTTGATCTTGGAATAGTTGTAGATGCCACTGCCCTGGGAGAAGAGGACGGTGGGGGTGACGGTGCCGGCGACAATGGTGTGCGGCAGGGGAAAGAGGCTGACCAGGATGGGGTTTAAGATAAAACCGCCGCCCGCACCCATCAGCACGCCGAAGATGGAGATGACGAGACAGAGGAGAAAGGGCCAGATGATGTTCTGACTGGTGCCGGCGGTGCCGAGATAAACAAGGGGAAAGGAGATTTTGTTTTCAAAGACAACGGGTGCGCTTTTCAGGTTTTTGTCACAGACGGCGACGATGTTGTACTTGCCGGGCGCCAGGCCCTCGCGGATGGTGATCTCCGCGGAAAAGGTGCCGTCCGGGTTGACGACGACATCCGGACTCAAAACCTTGTCCATGTCCTTGAAGCGGGCCTTGACCAGATTCATGGAGCGTTTCCGGTTCTCCTTGTCGTCCATCTGTGAGAGCAGGTCGCCGCGGCTGCCGATGATGCTCGCCATCAGGGTCGCCTTGTAACGGTCGACTTTCATCTTGGCCGGGACAGTGTAAGCGGCATCGGCGCCCAGCTCCTTCACCGCCTCGGAGTATTTCCATTTTTTGCCGGCTTTTTGGAGTTCCGCAAATTTTTCTTTCTGATCCACCGGCACAAAGATCTTGTAATAGGCCGGCATCTCGTAGGTCAGATAAAAGACATAGGGAATCTGGCCGGTTTTTGCGTCCTTTTTGTTGTCAAAAAAGTTGGCGCGCACCGATTTGTCGGCCGCCCATACCTCCAGATAGACCGGCATGCCGGCCGGAGCCTGGCCGGTGACCTTGATGATCCCGCCGTTTTTCAGTTCCGTCTTGTCGATTGCAAGCGTCGGTCCTGCCGAACCTGCCGTCTCCTGGGCCGCGACCGGTGGCGTCGTCCAGCAGAAGATGGCGAAAATCGACAGCACCATTGTCAGATACTTCAGCTTCTCTTTCATACTCCCTCCTTGTTGTGAGATAAAAGGCAGTGGTGGTTCCCATCTGCTTTTCCCAAGCGGGACGGACGGGCTCCGTTTCCCGTCCGTCCCGGTTTATATTTCCTGCAGCCTGACGAAATTCAGGGCATGGGTGGTGCATTTGGTCACACAGGCCGGCTTCAGGCCCGCATCGATCCGGTCCACGCAGTAATCACACTTAACCGCCTTGTTGGTCAGTGGGTTGTGCTGGGGGATCTGCCAGGGGCAGGCGCCCTGGCAGGCCATGCAGCCGACGCATTTGTCGGCATCGACAAAGACGATGCCGTCGGCCCGTTTCTGCATGGCGCCGGTGGGACAGATGGAGACGCAGGCCGGATCCTCGCAGTGATAACAGGACCGAAAGGAGAACTCCGTCTTCGGGACCCCCTTGATCGACTTGAGCGGTTTATGGTCAATTTCGCAGAGGATCGGGCCGACCGGCAGCCGCTTGTTGGTCTTGCAGTGGACTTCGCAGCCGTGGCAGCCGATGCAGCGCTTGGCGTTGAGATAAATGATGTATTTGTTCATAACTCCACCCTCCTCTTGGGATTTCTGGCGCTGCGCCGGACAATGACAAAGGCCTCGCAGAGATTGATCGCGCCGCCGGCCTGATCCCAGTCGTCCAGTTTGCCGATCATCAGTTTCTGGTCGCTTAATCCCGCGTGATAGGCCCGGGTCTGCAAGGGAATCTGGCGGCCGAAACCATGGACGGTATAAACTGCCTCCGGATGGATAAAATCAGTGACATGGGCCTGAATGGTGCCGGAGTAGCTGCTGTCTTCGGACAGGATCTCCACCAGATCGCCATCGTTGATGCCGAGCTTGCCGGCGGCCCGGGTGTTGATCCACAGGGAGTTGGTGGGCATCAATTCAGAGAGCAGCGGGTTGTTGATGGTGTGGCCGTGGGTGTGGACCGCGGAGCGGCCGTAGACCAGGCGGAACATCCCCTTGGGCGGCTTGATCGGCGACTGGTAGGGTTTGAGCGATTCGAGTCCGGCCTTTTGCAGTTTCTGGCTGATCATCTCGATCTTGCCGGACGGCGTCTTGAAATAGCCGTCCAGTTTGTCGCGGTCGTAATAGATTGGCTTGTCGGTCAGGGGAATAAAGCCCTTATCCTCGAAATCCGCCATGCTAAAGCCGGTCGGTTCGAGCTGCCAGGCCCACAGCTCCTCGATGGAGCTGTAGGGAAAGTGTTCGCCGATGGAGAGGCGGTCGGCCAGCTGCTTGAAGATCTCCCAGGAGGGCTTGGTGTCAAAGGTCGGCTCGACCGCCTTGCGGCGGACGGCGAGGCGCGGTTTGAGCCCCTTTTGCTGACAAATGGGATTGTCCCGTTCCAGATAGGTCGATTCCGGCAGGATGACATCGGCATACCAGCCGAATTCGCTGTAATGGGTATCGATCGATACCAGCAGGTCGCATTTGTCGAAGGCCTCCTTCTGCTTGCGCGGATCAGGCATGCAGACGAAGGGGTCGTGGCGCATGGCGATCCAGGCCTTGACCGGATAGGGATCCTCGGTCAGCATGGCGTTGAAGAAGAGGTGCTGGAGGCCGGGACCCTTGTCGAAATGGGAATACTTCCAGCCGACCCCATCCGCCCGTTTGATATCAGGCTTCGGGCAGTCGAGCTGGCGGATACCCTTGAGCCCGCAGTCGCCTGCCCCCTTGGGGATGGTCAGTCCTCCCTCCATTTCGATGTTGCCCATCAGCACGTTGAGAATGTGGAGGGCGCGGCTGGCATAGAAGGAATCCTTGTAACGCGAGAGATTCCAGCCCGGATGGAAGATGACCCTGGGCCGGTCTTCGGCCACCTCGTCGACAAATGCCTTGATCGCCTTGTCCTTGACACCGCACTCATCCGCCGCCCAGGCCGGGGTGTAGGGTTCGATAAAGGAGCAGAGTTCGTCGAAACCGCTGACATAGCGGCTGATGAAGGCCTCGTCGTAGCTCCTGCGTTTGATGATCTCGTGGATCATGGCGAGCGCCAGGGCGTAATCGGTGCCGGGCCGCACCTGGAAGAAACGGGTGGCCTTGAGGCCGGTCATGCTCTGGCGAACGTCGACGTAGGTCAGT
>CAZUZJ010000248.1:0-3870 GCA_964624225.1 uncultured Desulfobulbia bacterium
GTGGTGGACGGCACCGCCATCAGCGGATTTCAGGTCCAGGCCGCCAAGGAGGCCCTAGGCATTACCACCGAAGTGGACAAACTTTACGAAACTCTCAAAAAAAGTCAGGAACCCAAGGGATATTTCTTTAACAAAGAAAAAGAAAAAACCTTTGACCTGCTGCGCGGCCTCATGATCAACAAGGACCGATACGGCTACATGAGTTGTCCTTGCCGTCTGGCATCCGGGGTGCGGGAGGAGGACAGGGACATCATCTGCCCCTGCATCTACAGAGAACCTGATGTCAGTCAATACGGAAGCTGTTACTGCGGGCTGTATGTCTCACAAGAATGGAACGAAGGGAAAATTGAGCGATTCCTGGTGCCGGAGCGGCGCCCGAAAAACCGCAACTAGCCGGAGCCAATCTCGACCTCTTCACCACCGACCAGCTTTCTCCTTCCCGCCTTATTGACCATGGCCAGTAGCTCTTTTCCCGCCCTGCCTGCGCAATATTCACCGAGTTTCATATATATTTCTCCCCCTTTTCACAAATGATGCCGGTTCTCCCCACAGAGAGGGGAGAACCGGCATCTTGCTCTTTTTCTACCAGCGCTCCGTTCCGATCAGGACACTTACATCCATGCAGTTGGCCTTTTCCTCTTCGGTCAACTCGTCCTTTTCTTTGATATTCCCCTTAAGGGCGTCGAGATAGCAGGCATACTCCCTGCCGTCCTTGTCGCGAATCCATACCATTGATTCATATCCACCTTTCATGATGCCCTCCTTCAGGGCTGACCCTGTTGTTTTCCGTTACCACCGCTCGGTTCCGATGAGCAGGTTGACGTTAAGGCATTTGGCCTTTTCCTCGTCAGTCAGTTCATGGTCGGGGCTGACATTCCCCTTGAAAAGATCGATGGAGCATGCATACTCATGACCTTCCCTGTCATGCAACCAGATGAGAGATTCATATCCGCCGTTCATAGCTGACCTCCTTGAAGGTTTTTTTTATGTTGGTATCTCTTCTTAGTTTGAACTGTAAGCATGACCCCCCCTTGACACAATGAGGGATAAATGATAGTAAAGTAATAGCTGAAACTACCATTATGAACATCACAAATCAGGAAAACATCTATCAGGTCGCCCTCAACTCCCTCTCGGCCCACGTGGCCATCCTCGATGAACAGGGGGTAATCCTGGAGACAAACCGGGCCTGGCAGGAGTTCGCCCGGGACAACGGCATGCGGGGCCCCGTTGATTCAATGGGGGTCAACTATCTCGACGTGTGTCGGCAGGCGAGCACCGACCCCATGGACGAATCCGCGATCATTGCCCGGGGGATTCGCTCGGTCATCAGTGGCGACATCAGCGAATTTTTCATCAACTATCCCTGCCACGCACCCCACGAAAAACGCTGGTATATGCTGCGGGTCGTTCCCTTCAGGGAACCGGGCCGCAACAAGGTGATCATGACCCATGAGAATATCACGCCCATCATCGAAGCCCAGGAGGCTCTCAGGGACAAGGAGGAAAAGATTCGTCAGCAGGCACATGCACTTGAAGAGGCCAACGCGGCGCTCAAGGTGCTTTTAAAACACCGCGACGAGGACAAAAAACGACTTGAAGAAAGCGTGCTGGCCAATATCCGGCAACTGGTACAGCCCTCTATCGACAAGCTCATGGAGGCCAGGCTCAGCAAATCCGAGCGGACCTATGTGGAAATCATCAACGAGCGACTCGCGGACGTCATCTCACCATTCCTGCACAGGCTGGGCTCACTGGCCGCCATCCTCACCCCTCAGGAAATCCAGGTGGCGACCATGGTGCGTGAGGGCCGGACCAGCCAGGAGATTGCCGACATCCTCATGATCTCGCCGAGCGGGGTGGCCTTTCACCGCAAAAAAATCAGAAGCAAGCTGGGACTTGCCGCGAAAAAAACCAACCTGCGTTCCTATCTCCTTTCCATGCAATAGCAAGAGGGCCAGCCGCTGCCTCCCCTTCTCCCAAATTCCAGCCGGCTTTCGTCAGCCGTGCTCCTTGAAATCCTTCCTCGTTTCGCTAGTCACGCCATGACTCAAGGTGGCTCGATGGCGCGCATCTTTCTTGAGTGTCGGACGGTTACGCGGAAAGAGGAAAGGAACGGGAAAAATCAGTGAACGACCATGTTGATCTTTTCCTCCAGCACCTCGAAGGAAAAGGGTTTGAGGATAAACTGATCCACCTTGAGCTGGACGGCCATGGCGATTTTGGCGCTGCACGCCTCGCCGGTGATCATAATAAAGGGAATGCCACGCAGGGTGCTGTCTTCCCGCACCGATTTCAGTAATTCATAGCCGTTCATCCGCGGCATGTTCCAGTCGGAGATAATGAGATCGATCTTCTTCTGTTGCAGGATGGCAATGGCATCGCTGCCGTTGGCCGCCTCGCTGACCCTGGTGTAGCCCATATTGCGCAACAGCACCCGGATGATGGTGCGCAGGGAGGAAATATCATCGACAACCAGTATCTCCAGATTGTTATTTGCCATGTCCTGTCTCTCCCCGGTTGATGGAAGTTCCCGCGGATCCCACCTGCCATGATTGAGGTTTTTTGCATGCCTACCTTTCTTTTCGGCGGACGGGGAAAATACTTGAAGCAGATTTCCACCAGGTCGGGAACACCAATGATTCATCCCGTCCCCTTCATTGTCACCGATCATTCCCTCCACCATTTCTCCATTGCTTTTTTCCCCCGCTCTTGCCACAATCAGAAGGAAAAGAGCCTTTTGGCGCCCATCCGGCAAGGTCGCCCATCAACCAGGAGGGAAACTCATGACCGGAAACACCTTCGCATTCCCCCTGCTTGCCCCCCGCCATTCCTGGCTGCGGCGGGCGCTCATCGTTCTCCTGCTCGTGCTCTTCTTTGCCGCCCCGGCCCTGGCAGGATCACCGGTCCGGATTGCCGTCAGCGTGCCTGGGCCGCATAACCTGCAATTTCTACCCGCTGATCTGATGAAGAAGATTGAAGCGGACAAGGCCGAAGGGGCCGAAGTGCGGATTCTCCATGTCGGCGGCGGCAGCGGCGCGCTCCGGGAACTCAACGGCCGCAACAGCGATTTCGCCATCCTCGCCCTGCCCGGGATCATGAGCCAGAAGGCGAACGGCATTGATGTCGTCGCCATTGCAGCAGTGAACGACAGGCCCATCTGGTCCCTCATGGTCCGCGCCGACCTGCAGGAGGAAATCCGTTCCATCGCCGACCTCAGGGGCCGCACCATCGGCGTCACCACCAGTTCCGCCGCCATCAAAACCGTTACCCAGCAGATCCTCGAACTGTTGCTGGCCGATGCCGGGGTGGCGCTGTCGGACGTCCATCTGCTCTCCATCGGCAAAAACTGGCAGGACCAGTCAGCCAGCATCAAGAGCGGCACGGTGGATGCCATCATGGGCGATGAACCCTTTGCCAGTCGCCTGGAGCAGGAGGGCAAGGTCTTCATTCTCGCCCACCCGGCCGTGCCGCATCTCACTCCGAAACTGGAGAATCTCGGCTTTCTGTACGCCACCCTGGCCACCCGCCCCGACATCATCGCCGAACGGCCGGCGATGGTGGCGACCATGATACGAATCCTGCAGCGCACCCTGGCATGGATCGAATCACATTCCCCGGCGGAGCTGGCCGGTCTGCTCAACTTGCCCGACCCGGAAGAGGAGAAGGCCATCCGCACCTGCCTGGCCAGATACCCGCATATTTACAGTTCGGACGGCCGCTTCTCCAGCCGCCAGCTCGCCGAGACCCAGTCTTTTTTCCGGGCCGCGGCAACGGGTCCGGCCGCCCGCGCCCTTGACATCGAATCCCTGATCAACGATCACTGGGTCGGCCGCAAACCATAACCACCCTGCCCCGTCCGGAAAAAAC
>CAZUZJ010000249.1:0-3859 GCA_964624225.1 uncultured Desulfobulbia bacterium
GAGGCCGACAGCAGGAGGCCGACCCCGGTCAGGGCCGCAATGGTGTATGCTTTGCGATTCTTCATTTTTTCCCCCTTTATCTGCTGTTAGTCACTTCTCCCGTTTGTTTTCATGCTCCGCGTCCGCAGTCGGCTCCTCCGTTTTCCCCCGAAAACGGCAGCGCCAACCAGCCGACTTATCCTTTTTTCATTCTTTTGCGGCTCACTCCGAAGAGGCCGGCCAGCCCGGTCCCCATCAGCAGCATGGTGGCCGGTTCGGGAATGGGCTCACCGCTCGTCCGCAGTGTACTGGAAAAATATACACTTTCTTGGCTGTCAGGATCAGTATGGCTGAGATAAAAGCCACCCTGCGGCGCGGCGTTGGTCAGGTTGAGGACAATGGTCGCCGTCTCACCGACGCCAAGGGTAAAATCCCAGCCCAGGGCAAAGGAGACGTCGTCTGGGGAACTTACCGGAACACCATTGCTGTTATCCAGCGACCCGGCCAGCAGATTGCCATAAATATCGCCAAACACATAGCCGGGCTCATCGATCTCCCAGGATTGACCGGCTGCGGTACTGCCATGGGCCGCGCCGTATTCATTAAAATAGGTATTGCCCGCTTCATCTATCTCCAGATCGAAAAAGGCGAGAAAGGTGTGGGCGCCGACACCACTGGTCGACCAGGTGAGGGTGCCGAGGCCGTCGACCAAGGTGCCCGAGGTCGGCATCGAGTCTCCTTCCGTCAACTCATATGGGGTCCCATCAACATAAAACGCCCAGTCAAACAGATCGATGGCTGCCAGGGCCGGCGAGGCAGTGAGGCCCAGGGCCAGGGCCGTTGCCAGCATCCCAGTTTTGTGTTTTTTCATTTTCGTCTCCTTTTTTTTCAGGAATCTATGGTAACACTGGCTTCCAGGCACAAAGTATTGAATCTAATTCTGCAAAATCCATTCCCCTGCATCCGAAAAGAACCGCCAACGCCATCCGCTCTTTCCTTCCCCACGGCGATCATTTTTTTATCCGTATTGCAAGAGGTTACACCTCAGCCACCACAGCGGAGCGGAAGGGCCGGCCGGCATGGCGGCCGGTTTCCAGCCACCAGCAGGCCGGAAAAGTCCGGGAAACCGTTCCGCCTTCCCAAAAAACGGAATTTCCCGACTGGGTACACATCCCGATATCCCCCTGCGCTTTGCGCCAGCGCTGGTCATTTTCGGACAACGGACCAAGAGGGTCAAACCGCTTATCGCATTTCCAGATAAAGCGGGGCCATCTGTCCATCCCGCCATCGTTCGATGCGCAGTGTCGTCACGCCTCCCGTTGCCGCTTCTGCCAGGGCGCGAACCAGATCGGCGGCGGACTCCACCGCGGCCCCGTTCATATCCCGCACCACGTCTCCCTCCCGCAGTCCAATCATGCTGATCGGCGAGGTTTCGGCGAGCCGGGTGATTTTTATTCCCAGCGGCCGCTCTTCTTCCTCAGGCATGGGCTGCGACTCCGCTTCGCCAAATTCCGAATCATCGGCCGGGGTGGCGTCAATGTCGAGTAACACGGTATCGCCATCGGCAAAGACTGCGGCGATATCTTCCTTCCGAAATTTTTCTCCACTCACTTCAGGAGGTTGCGCCTCTCTTGCCGTCTCCTGACTCCCCGGCGCAAATCGCTTTTCGACCACCACACGGTTCGGGTTGCGATTCATAACCCACAGGATGTCGGGCAGGGCGCGGCTCTGACCCTCTTTTTTGTAAAGCAGGGCATAATTCCAGCCCTCCAGCAGTTTCTCCAGCCCCTGTTCAAGAGGAACAGCGGCCAGCTGGCAGCTCATCGGCTCACCAGGAAGTTCTGCGGCCCGCAAGGAAAGCCGGAATTCACGGGAAATCGCGGTGAGGATTTCACCAAGTGGCGCCTCGTTGGCCACAAGGTCGATACGGGAGTCAGTCACCTTGAGGGTAAAGGACGGCGCCTCGGCCGCCGTCCCCGCCGCGAGGCAGACAAAAAGCAGACCAAGCACGGCCATGAGGACGGCGGCAAGAGTGCTTCCCCTGCGGTGAAATCGGAAAAACGAATGGAAAATTGTCATGGCCACTAAAAAAAAGATGTTTACCGGATAAAAGACGACACGCCGGCGGTCGTCGATCGCCGGCGTGTTGTCTGCGTCGCCTCTTCAGGCGCGTGCTGCCTTAGCGGGTTGTCGGGATAACTTTTACCGCTACCGAACCGCAGCCATTGCTGTCAACGACCCGATACCAGTAGGGGGTGCCGATCGTCAAACCGCTGTCCAGGTAGGTGGCGTAGCTGGTGACAAGGTTGTCCTTAATCAGGCTGAAACCGCTGTTCGGCCCGGTCGTGCTGCGATAGATGTCATAGCTGGCGGCGCCGGTATTGGCCCAGACCAGTTGCACCTTATTGAGCTTGGCGCGGGCACTCAGGGTACACAGACAGTCGTCATAGACGGTGACCGTGTCAAATCCCTCGCCGGTCAGGTCCGGTTGGCCGCTGCCCGGATAGGCCGCTGCCGTGTTGTCCGTTACCTTCAGGCCGATCTGCGCCTCACCCAGGGTGAAATAGGTGGCAATATCGGCAGCGCTCAAAAGAACGCTTTCGCCACTCTCATTGACATAGTCCCATGGGGCGCTGTCAAGATCCCACTGCCAGGCGGTGATGGTATCAAACGGCGGGTTGCCGCTTTCGCTGGTCCCCTCGTCAATATCAAAGGAGCCGGAACCATCGAGCGTCAGGGAGTCGGCGCCGCACTGGGTGGCCATATAGGGACCACCGGCATCGGCCACCGGCGGATGGGGCGGCAGGGTCAAATTAACATCGATCGTGGCGGTATCCGTTACCGGGTCGTCCGAGTCATCGGTTACCCGCAAGGTGACCGGATAGGTGCCAAGGTCATAGGTGGCGTCATCCCAGGTAAATGTCTGGACATCCGGGGTGGTCGAGGTCACATCATAGATACCGTCGTTGTCGAAATCCCACTCATAGAGGACAATGGATTTTGTCCCGTCGGAATGGTACGAACAGGACGGATCAAAGGAGATCGGCACGTCCATGTAGCCGGGATTGGGATTGGCGTTGAAACAGGCCACCGGCGGCGGCGAAAAGACGCTCGGAGTGAGGATCAGCACGCCAAAGGCGGTGCCCATGTCGTTGACGATGTAGCCATCCATCCAGCCGGTGCCGCGCCAGTGGCCGTCCGCATACTGATCCGGCAGCATGACGCCGACATAATCCCCATACCAGTCCGCGGTGCCGGGGGTGCCGGGCAGCGAGTCGAGGCCATGCAGCCGCATGCCCTTCATGATGGCGTACATGGTGTAATAGGCGCGGTGCCCGTACCAGTTCTCCGTCCATCGATTTGACTGGCCGAGCCAGTTGTTGCCGAGAAAGGTGGTGGCCAGATTGAGATCGGTGCTGTAGCTGCCGGCGCCGTTCTGGGCATCGTAGAGACTCTGACCGACCAGCTTCATGCCGACCAGGGCGCCGCCGGTCAGACAGACGTTCGGGGTGGTAAAGTCACCATACCAAGAGTAGCCGGCGCGATAGGAGACAAAGCCCCGGTTGTTGTAGGCGATCTGGTTGTGGAGATAACCGGCCAGCCTGGTCTTCACCCAGGTGGGAATTGCGGCGCCGAAATTGTTCTGGGCCGCCTCAAGGCCGATATAGGCCCACTGGGAGGCGGAGTTGTCGCCATAATTCGGGTTCCATCCGGTATTGTTCGCCGCAGTATAATACCAGCCGCCCAGGGCGCCGCTCGGCGGGAAAGCGGTGCCGTCGATCTGGCTCCAGCCATACCAGTCGGCCATGTCCTGGACGATATCCCGATAGGTGCGCCCGAGCACATAGGTCGCCTGGCCGGTGGCCGCCACAGCGTCCGG
>CAZUZJ010000250.1:0-3823 GCA_964624225.1 uncultured Desulfobulbia bacterium
ATGGCCGAGAAGAGCCACGAGGGACTGGATGAGACGTTCGTGCTCGGCATGTTCCTGCCGCTCCCTGGCTTCCACAAGGGCCTTCTCTCTGGCCAGTCGCTCAAGATCATAACTGGAAATGTCACCTGCTTCCATGAGCCGGCGCATGACGCTTTCCGTCCTCTCCATCCCTGATCGCCAATTTTCGAAGAGATCATGGAGCTGCTGATGATAAAGGAGTGTATAGAAAACACGCCGCACTTCGGCTGCCCGTTCAAGCCGCCACTGGAAAATTTCCAGATCGGTCGATTGCAGTCGCTCCCCGGCGGCCTTTCTTTTCAGCCCTCTCCGACCCGAAACGTCAAAGGTCTGGGACAGAGAGTAGCTGTTTTCCGTCATCCTTTCGGGACCACTGTCGCTTCTTTCGTGACCATAGGAAAACTCCGGGTTTTCCCAGGTTTCCACGGCAATCACATCGCTTTGCGCCCCTTCTCTGGTGGCCTGCAGCAGGGAAACGACATCCTGCCGCCCCAGGGCCATTCTGACGGCCTCCTGTTCGGACACGATCAATTCCGGCGATTGGGCGCGGGCCAGGGGAACGGGAACGGCAGCAGACAGCAGGATGATGAAGACGATGCTGGCGGAGCAGGCGCGCCCGGTATTGCGTATTTTTTTGCTCATTAACAAAACCTCTTTTCCGTGGCTGGTATTAGTCGTGGTGAACCGACACCATGACAACGGAACCAGGTGGGGGAACCGTATCAAGCAAGGTGGAGAAGTGTCGTGACCGCACATTGGGATGAGGGTTGGCGGGGAGCAGGGGGGCATTTTTTCCGGCAATCATGTTGCCGGCCGGATCCATGACCCGGATATCCACATGACCGCGAATCCTGGCGGCGGCTGTCTTTTTTTCCACCGCCCCGGAAACAACGAATGTGGTGTCTTTTGCCCTGAGATCGGCGGAAGTGACAAACGAAGTGCCACTGGACTCCAGAATGTGTAAACTGACACCGTGTCCAGGCGAGAGTGTTTTGCCCGACGTGTTCCAGCCGCTGGCAAAACCGGCCCCGCCAATCAGGAAAAGAAGTGCATAAATAGGGGACATATACCTGTTCATCATACGGATCCTCTTCAGTTTTTTTCAGTGAAGGCAACGGTTGACAGCAATGTTCTTTCCTGCCCGCTCAAGGAAGAAATGAGCGCAAAAACGCCTTGTTACGGCACGGCGACTCCGGCCGGACAGGAAAAGGATGAAATGTCAAACGAAACGGGTTGGCGAATGGGACAGACGCCTTCTTCCGAAGACTGAGGAGGGATCAAATGATCAGCACGATTGTGCGAAGCGCGATAATGGCGGAGTTGGGCTGACTGTTTTTAAGCGGCGAGAACGTTTTGACCGGCGGCTGGGCGGGAAATGGTGTTGCCTCGGCTGAATGCGGCACAGGGGCAAGGGCAGGCTTGACCATGCGTGTTGGTGGGGCACCGGGCGGGGTGATCGTCGGAAAAGCAAATGGGGTATGATCGATGGTGCAGCAGTTTTTCTCACAATGGTCAATGTCGGCGAAAGTCTCATCGGCAAGGGGCAGGACGGCGTCGTCGAAATGGGAGGCATCGTGATGGGCGTCACTGCCCAAAAACATGCACATTGCATTACCCACACCGGGCAGGAAGAGAAGATAGCTGATCATTGTTATGACCAGTATCGGTATATTGAAGGGCCTGCGCTGTGGCTTCATGTTAGTGGGTGCGCAAATTGACAGACAGGAAATCCTGGGAGAATTTCATATACTTTCATTGAGGAAAATTTTTTTGATGATGCATTTGTCTTTTGCCGCAAAACTTTGAGCAGTTTACTCTTCAAGAGTATCTTGCCAAGGAAAAAAGTTCCATTTCTGATAAAATGGGAAAAGGTCATTTTTCCCGCGGAGCGCGCAGAGAGCGCAGAAAAAAAATCATTACACCGATTTACCTCTTGGTGCTCGGTGGTCTCCGTGGTTGATTTTCTGTTTTTTCGAAGTCAGCATTTTTGATTTTTTTTGAAAAAAAGGTTTTTTGCGGCGCCATGAAGGAGGCTCTTATGTCCGCTTGCGTTCTCGATCCCGTCACCCAGGCCCTGGTCTCCCTGGCGGCCTTTGTTGCCGCTAATCATCCGAACAAGGGGCGCTGTCAGCTTGAACGGCTCCGGCAGTATGGAGTGGAACAGGCCACGATCGATCTCGTCGTTGATATTGCCCGTCATCTGCGTGACGAGGCCGGGCAGATGACGGATCATGCGTTTGATGCACTGCGCGCCGATGTCTTTCGGGGCGGCGTGGCAGCAGATGAGAGCGCCACCTGCTGATCACTGTCCGGCCCAGAGAGGGTCAGGGCCGGGGATAGTGGCGTTTGAGATACTCCTTCAGCACCAGCCGGATGTCGCTCTTTTCCAGGCACGCCGCCTGTAATCCCGGCGTTGCCGTGGAAAAAAAGCCCATGTTCTGTTCGCGGCCGGAGAGCAGAAAATCACTGGTGGCGACTTTGTATGTGCGCGCGGGCTCCAGCGGCGCCCCGTTGACGAGCCAGCCCCGCTCATCCCGGCTGGCACCGGCGCTCTGCAGATAGCCGCCGTTGCCGCGGTTGGCCTCACCCTGGTCGAGCATGCGGCCGAGCAGCGTGCCGCCCATTTCCGCCCGGCAGACCTGGCCGGCAAAGGGCAGGATGCGGATAATGTCGTACTGGGTGATCGGCCCCGGCGGCAGGACATCGTCGACCCGCACCGAACCGCTGTTGTAGAAGGCGAGGTCGGCACCGGGCACTGCCTCGCGATAGGCATCGGCGATGATTGCGGTGAGCCGGGTCGGCCGGTTCCGGACACTCGCCTCCAGACCGTCCAGGGCAAAGGGCAGGGTGGCGACGACCTCTTCCGGGTCAAGACCTTCGGCCCGGAAGGCGGCAAAGCCGATCTCCTGCCAGCGGGCGACCGCCGTCGCCGTCTCCGGATCCTCCGGCAGGGCATCGGTTACCCGCAGCAGCTGTGAATCCACCACAACATCTGTGCTGACCGGATCAAAAAAGATGCGATGCACGTAGAGGGTGCGGGCATTGGCGTCGGCCTTGCAGACCGGGACAAAGTCGCTGCCGCGCCGCAGTTCGATATTCTCGTGTTCATGGCCGCCAATGATGAGATCGATGTCCGGTTCGGCAACGGCCAGAGCGATGTCGTCGGCCAGCGGCAGATGGGTGAGGGCAACGAGGACATCGACCTTGTCCCGCAGGGCCGCCACCTGCTCCCTGGCCGCGGCCAGGGGTTCGGTGTAGCGGACATACTCCTTCTGGTTGGCGGCGATGGTCAGGCCGAAGAGACCGAGCCGCAGCGCGCGGCCCTCCTTGTCATGGAGGGTGATTACCCGACTGGTCGCCACCCCCGGAAAAGGGGTCATGGCGCGATCACAGACATTGGCGGATACCCAGGCAAAGCGCGATTCCGCCAGCCGGGCGAGGAAATTTTTCTCGTCGAGGTCGAATTCGTGGTTGCCGAAGGTGATGTGGTCAAGGCCCAGGGTGTTCATGACATCAACGATCTGGCGGCCGGCCAGCTTCTCACCATTCACTTTGGCAGTACCCAGGGCCGAGGGACTGAAGAGATCGCCGGCCAGCATGGTGATGGTGTTCGGATTCTCGGCCAGCAGCTGCTTTCTGATGGCGGCGACCCGGGCCAGACCGCCTTCGCGACCGCCGCTCACCGGAGTCAGCTCGTAGATGTCGTTCATCTGGAGGATGGTGAAGGAAAAGCGGCTGTCTGGGGTGGTGACCCCGGGGGCGGCGGACCGATTGGTTCCGGCGCAGGAAACAAGCAGGGACGACA
>CAZUZJ010000251.1:0-851 GCA_964624225.1 uncultured Desulfobulbia bacterium
ACCGAGGGCAGGTACCACTCCCCTGGCCGATAGTCAAAGAGGGCCTCCACCAGCCGATACGGCAACTCGCCGGGCAGTCCGGTCACGAGCATCCGCTCGCAGGCCAGCAGCAAGGGCAGATCAAGACGATGACGCAGCATCGGTCCGCGCAGCCAGTGCAGTTTTTCCTCCATGTCAAAGCCCGGATCCGCCATCCTTTTTTCCAGCAGAACAAGCGCCGCCGCATCGCCGTTTTTCACCACCGCCGCCACGGTCAGATTGGCAAAGCCGTCCTCCGGCTGCCAGTAGCGGTCCCAGAAACGCACGACCGCCGGCGGCGGCGGCTTGACCGCGGCACAGGCGGTGATGAGCAGATCAATGCGGCTCTCCTCAGCGAGAAAGGCGTGGTTGGTCGTCAGGGCGACGAGAACATCATGGGCGCTGTCGGCCGGATTGCGGGCCAGTTCATCCATGATGCGACGCAGGCGCAGCCGCTGCGGCCGGCCGCGATAGGCCTCCTCATTGTCCAGTTCCGCCAGAAACTCCGAGGAGGTGAGCCGGCCGAGCAGGGTGGCGTGGTCCTCGCCCCGCAGACTGCGGGCCAGGGCCATGGCGTCGCTGATGAGCTGTTTTTCGGGAGGCAGGGCCTGTTCGTCATGTTCGTTCATGGAACTCACCGTTTCATGGTTGGGGACGGCAGCGCCGCCGGCGGCTACCGGCGGCAGCGCGAGCAGCACAGCAAGCAGGAGCCGGCGGATCACGGCGGCACCACCGGACTCTGATGCATGGCCCGGGCCTGGATGATGTCAAAATCCTGGGCCTGGGTGGTGGGATTGATCCAGTGCATGACGTTTTCGCCGGGCGGCACCAGC
>CAZUZJ010000251.1:948-3806 GCA_964624225.1 uncultured Desulfobulbia bacterium
CGTCCCAGAAGATGCCGCCCGCCACCAGGGAGGCGGCGGCATCGGCGGAGGTCATGTCGCGCTGGTCGCCGGCGCCGGGGGCGCTTTCCGGCACCCCCTCCACCCGATGACCGAGGGCCAGCACATGGCCGAGCTCATGGGCGATGGTGCCGGCATAGGTGAACTGGGCCGCGGCATTGGCCGGATCGCCGTTTGCGTCGGTGACGTACATGGCGGCAAGTTGCGGGTAGGTGGCGGTATTGCGCTCCCGGGCCGCCAGCAGATTCATGGTGACGGTGCCGGCCGCCCCGTCCGGATCAACGCCGGAGGGCTGAATCCACGAGGTGGAGGGGCTGCCGTTATCGGTGATGGTGTTGCCGGCGCCGTTGGCCGGATAATCGGTGGCCGCGCCGAGGTTGCCGCCGGCATCGGAACGGATATAGGCGAAATTGAACACCCCGCGCCGATAGTTGAGCCGGGTGGCAATGGCAAACCCAGTGTCCGGGATGTTACGGGTCCGGCCGGCCGCCACACTGATCCGAAAAATGCCGTCATGATCCGTGGCCCGGGCGCCGTGGGTGCGGGTGGTGTTGGCATCCGGCACCAGCTCAAGGGCCACCTGGCGCAGGATGCGGTTGACGATGTCGAGATGGGCGCGGACATTGTCCGGGGTGGCGCGGGGCTGGCTGGCGGCGTTGGGGCCGTTCAAAATATTGGCGCGGAAGGGAATCTGCCGCACGGTGCGGACCAGGGCCCGGTACTGGGCAAAGAGCGCCCCCTGAAAGCGCACCTCAAGCCGCACCTCGCCCTCATGGGTGCCGTAGACCAGCACCCGTCTTCCCCGCGGCTGGCCGACAAAGGCCACGGCGCCGCCGTCGGCCACCGAGACGACACTCCATTCGAGGCGAGGATCGTTGTCGGTGAAATTGAGCGAGCGGGGATGATAGTAGGTGTATTCGATGCGCGCCGCGGTCTGGTTGGTGGCGTCCGCCGGAGCCAGCACCGGGATGACCGCCGGATTGGGGATGATGTTGATGTTGTCCGTCGGCCGGATCAGGTTGAGATCGGTGCAGCGCTGGGCCGGCAGCAGGGCGGCGGAGGCGGACAGCGCCGGCCGCCGCGGCAGGGACGGATCTGGCGGCACCGGCCGCACCGGGCAGATCTCGAAACGCGCCTCGTGGGTGGTGCCGGATACGGTGGTGCAGGTGACGCTGCCGCTGTGCTGGCGGGTGGCAAAGACCGTTGCGTCCGCATGGCGGGAGAAGGCGCCGAGGACCGAGAGCTCCACCATCCACTCCACCGTGTAGTACCCGGTGGAACGCCGCCACAGTCCCTGGCGCAGGGGGTGGAGGCGCAGATCGATGGTGCCGAGATGATCGTCGTTGATCACATCCTCGTCATAGGCGGCGAAACGGAGGCGGATCTGATGGCCGTCGCGGACATTGACCGTTGTTCGCCAGTCGGCCGGCCGGAACTCGATAAAGCGCTGTTCCACCGCGTCGAAGATCTGCCGGCGGTTGCCGACGTTTGTGCCATCCACCGAGACGTGGAAATACCACTCGCCCGAGCCGAAGGTATCCGCGTCCCTGCGGACAAATACCCTGCGAAACGTTATCCGCACCCTCTCATCCGCCGGCATAGTCTCCTCCCCTGCCTTTCAGCTGCCATGCACCTCTTTCAGCTTGTTCCTGGTGGCGTCGTCAATGACGCCGGTCACCTCAAGCTCATACTCCTCCTGGAAAAAACGCAGGGCCGCTTCAACCTTCTCCGACAACTCGTCATCAGCACAACTGCCGCAGTCAAAACCGAGATTGGCCAACCGCTGCTTGACCCCGCGGTTTTCACTGATCGGATCGAGCGAGCCGAGCATGAGCGGGATCTCCCTGGCCCGGGTCGTGTTCGGCTCCAGGATGATTTTCCCGCGCCGGGCGCCGGGCGGGATGACAAACTCGATCATCCCCTCGCTGTCCGTGCTGCCCTCGCTGACCTGACCGTCAATGTCCAGCCGGTAGGGGAGATCGGCGCGGACCTCGTCCTGCGGGGTCTGGGCGGAACTCCGGATGACATCGCCGGATTCCTCGGAATCGCCGCTGTCGGGCGGCGGCTCCTGCATGATCTTGAGCCTGATCTTGGCCGGCACCCCCTTCTTCTTGAAGCGGTGCCGCGCCGCGGTGGCGCCGCTCTCCTCCTTCTCCTGACGTTCAGGCACAAAGACCTCGTCGCCGGGCAGAAGGACATTGGGATCCTGGCGCAACTCCTTCAGGGCCCCGTTGTCGGGATGGTTCCAGATCGTTTCCCAGAAGTGCCCGTATCGGTCGGCGATGCTCGACAGACAGTCACCCTGGCGGACCACATGCGTGCTGCTCATGGCTGCCCCCTTTTGCATGGAATGCTCTATTGTATCCTGAATGACGCCTCAGTGTCAAAAGGGAAAAGAAGTTCGACCGCCTCCGCGGTTGACAGGAATCATCCTCATGCGATATAGTAAAAAAACATGGAGTCAACTCATCAGAAACACTAAAAAATTTCCACAGCACCGCAGCATGGCCCCCACGCCGCGACACGACTTGCCATGGCAACCCACATCATCAAAAAAGGCGAATGCCTCAGCTCCCTGGCCGAACGCTACGGTTTTCACCACCCGGATGTCCTCCATTCCCATGCCGACAACAGCGCTCTCAAGGCCAAGCGGGATAACCCGAACCTCCTCTGTCCCGGCGACCGGGTCGCCATTCCGGACAAAACCCCAAAGGAGGAAAGCGGCGCCGACGGCCAGAAACACCGCTTCAAGGCCAAGGGCATCCGCACCCATCTGCGCCTGCTGGTGGAAGACGTTGCCGGCACCGCTTTGGCCGGCCGACCCTACACCCTGGAGGTGG
>CAZUZJ010000252.1:0-1880 GCA_964624225.1 uncultured Desulfobulbia bacterium
AGGTGGTGCGTGGCGACTTGTAGGGAAAGACGCCGAATTTGATGACCTGATCCGGATCATGGGCGTCAGCGGGCAACGGCAGGAAAAGAAGAGAAAAAAGACACAAAAGAGAAGCGGCAAAAAGAGGCGACAGGTTTCGGTTAGAGATTTTCATGGGCATAATTGAAGCAATGATTATTATTTTGGCGATGTTTTTCTTTCTAAATAAGCTTATGCGGCTGCAATAATCAAAGTCAAGTCTTAATGGGGAATCCTTTTCTTCTCTATCCAGTCTCGGGGGGGACCTTGCCTCGCTTATCGCGGCCGCCATAAAAATTTGCCCAGGAGGAGCTGTTGTTGAGCTGCCAGTTTCTTGGCGGCTCAAAGGGGAGAGGACCGTCATCGATGCCGGCGGTTGCCGTGTTTCTTTCATAGGCCCGGACGTAGAGGCATTTCTTTGCGCCGGGATAGACCTCGCACCAGCCGTCCCGGCTGCCGCCGCAGGGACCGTTGAGCAGGTATTTGGCGCAGCCCGACTGGGGGCAGAGATAGTTGTGGCTGGCCAGGGTGCAGTCGCCGCAGTTCTGGCAGGCAAACAGCAGGAACTTGGCGAGATGTTCCAGGGCGGCAAACGGCCGGGCCAGACAGGAAGAATGCAGGGCAAGACAGCCGGCCCGACAGAGAGGGAAAAGGGGGCTGACCGGCGCAAAGGCGATGTGATGGACCAGCCGGGCCAGCTCATAAACGGGATGAAAGGAGCTCTTTTCTTTGCAGGGAATGTGTTCCGCCGCGTTGAGGCCGGTTTCCTCGTTTTTCCGGTACAGATAAAATCCATGCCTTGGCCAGAAGGAAAGTTCGCGGATCAGTTCGGCCGCTTGCGGCAGATACTCGCCGGCCCTGGTCAGCATGAAGTCGAAATCCTCCATGCGCAGGCCGACTCCGCCGATGTGGGCGCCGTTGTATCCCATATGGCGGAGTATGGCGAGCAGTTTGGCCGCCCTGGTCAGCCGCGCCTTTTTCCCTTTGTCGGCTGCCCGGCCTTCTATCTCCATTTCGCGATAGAGCTCCTCGGTAACAATGCAGCCCGGCACCCCGCCGCGATACATGATTTCCGCCAGACCAAGGCTGGGGACAAAAACGCTGCCCAGCACCGGCAGGCGCAGACCGTGCTGGCGCATGAAGAGGAGAACCTCATGGTACTTGCGGGCATCCCAGCCGAGCTGGGTGATGACAAAATCGGCGCCAGCCGCAACCTTGCGATGGAGCTTGGCATACTGCATGACCTGTTCCGCCTCGGTCAGTTTGAAGGGGGAGACGGCGACCCCGGTGAAAAAGGCGGTGCGCTGATTTTCGTGATGGAGGAAACGGCCCTGATTCATCAGGCGGAGCATGTCCACCACATGGACGCTGTCGAGATCGAAAACGGGCTTTGGATGGCCGCTGTAGCCCTCTTTGGGATAGTCGCCGGAGATGACGAGCAGGTTGTGGAGGCCGCGCCGGTCCCAGCCGAAGAGCTGGCTCTCCATTTCGTTGCGATTTTTGTCTTTGCAGGAAAAATGACTGATGACGTCAAGACCCATGGCCTTGATTTCAAGCCCCAGCACCTCCGGGGAGAGGGCCGGACTGCCGCCGGCGTTGTCGGTGATGCTCACCGCCCGGATGCGGCCATCCCGGGCCAGGGCAGCGGCCAGCGCCAGGGTGCGGTCAATCTGGCGGCTGCGGCCGCCGCGACTTGGTACCAGTTCAAAGGTGATGGTGAACGCGTCCGGATCGAGCAGGGAGTGCTGGAAGGGGGTACGGGCTCCGTCAGGTTTGTCTTTACTTTCGGGCGGCATACTGGTTTTATTTGGTTGAATTGGTTGAATTGGTTGAATTGGTTGAATTGGTTGAATTGGTTGAAT
>CAZUZJ010000252.1:1980-3778 GCA_964624225.1 uncultured Desulfobulbia bacterium
GAATTGGTTGAATTGGTTGAATTGGTTGAATTGGTTGAATTGGTTGAATTGGTTGGGAAAAGGAAATGTTATCACCGCTGCTGCTTGTTTTTTTTGTCTATCTGCTCATCATTGGAGTGGAACAGTGCGTCGCCCTGGTTAATCTCCTCCATGTCAGGCGCTACGGTGACCGGGTGCCGGCCGGCTTTGCCGGTCAGCTGGACGAAAAAACCCTGACCCGCATGCGTGATTACACGGTTGATCAGAATCGGGTCGGTTTTGTTGCGGCCGGCCTTGACGTGTTCATCACCGTGCTCCTGTTCTTCGGCGGCCTGCTCGACCGTTACAACTCGTGGCTGAACGGGCTCGAATTGTCGTCGACGGTCAGCGCCATCCTCTTCTTTCTCCTGCTTCTCTGGGCCGCCTCTCTTCTCCGTATTCCTTTTGATCTTTACAGCACATTCGTTATCGAGGAGAAATATGGCTTCAACCGGCAGACGTTTTCCCTGTGGTTCAGTGACGCCATCAAGGGTCTTGCCCTGTCGACTCTCATCACCGCCTTTCTGCTCTGGGTCGCCCTGCGCCTCATCGCCTGGTTGCCAGGGCTCTGGTGGCTTTTTCTCTGGGGGTTTATGCTGCTGTTCAAAATCTTTATGATCGTTGTCAGTCAGTATGTCATTGAGCCGCTTTTCAACAAGTTTACGCCCATTGCCGACAAAAAGCTTGAAGAAAAGATCAGAAACATGCTTGCCGGGGCGGGTCTTGCCGTCTCCCGGGTCTTTGTCATGGACGCCTCCCGCCGCAGCAGCCACGGCAACGCCTATTTCAGCGGCATCGGCCATGTCCGCCGGATTGTCTTGTATGATAGTTTGCTAAAAAACAGCAGTGATGAGGAGATTCTCGCCATCCTCGCCCATGAGGCGGGTCACTGGAAAAAAAGGCATATCGTGAAGCGGCTGCTGGTGATGGAGGTTGTTTCCCTGGTTGGGATCTATGCTGCCTGGCGGCTGGTGGAAAGCAACCTGCTGGTGGAAATTTTTCGTATCAGCGAGCCCACGTTGGCGGTGAAGCTGCTCCTCGTCGGTTTCTGCGCCATGCTGGCCGTTTTTCCGGTCAAGCCGCTGGCCGCCTGGCTGTCACGCCGGCATGAATGGGAGGCTGACGCCTTTGCCGTTGAACTCTGCGGCCAACCGGCGGCCCTGGCCGGGGCCTTGGTCAAACTTGGTCGGGATAATCTCGCCAACCTGCATCCCCATCCCTGGCAGGTCGCCCTGCATTACAGTCATCCGCCGCTGCCGCATCGGGTGCGAAAATTGCTGGAGGCACGATAAGATGACAGAACGGACGTGGCGGCAGACATCGGCGGTTTTTGATGATCGGGCGGCGGAATATGACGCCTGGTTTGATAACAGTCTGCTTTTTGAGATCGAGCTGGCCACCCTCCGGCAGCTGGTAACCCGCTGCGCGCCACCGCGGCTTGAGATCGGCGTTGGTCCGGGTCGTTTCGCCCAGGCGTTGGCAGTGGATTACGGCATTGATCCGGCCTTTGCGCCGCTCCGCATTGCCAAAGGGCGGGGTATTGAGGTGGCGCAGGGGGTCGGCGAGTCGCTGCCTGTCGCCGCGGCCAGGGTGGCCACCGTCTATCTGCTCTTTACCCTCTGTTTTCTGGCTGATCCGCATCGGGTCCTGGGCGAGTGTCACCGTATTCTCAAACCAGGCGGCCACCTGGTTCTGGGCTTCGTGCCGGCTGAGGGGACATGGGGCAGGGCGCTCATGGCTAAAAAGGAAAAAAATCATCCCTTTTATCAACATGCCAGAT